>JAVCCG010000143.1 GCA_030765605.1 Candidatus Alcyoniella australis | reverse complement strand
GGCCCAGGCGCTGTATGGCCAACAGATGTACGAGCCCGCGCGTCAGGCAGTACAATCCTCCATGGAATTGGTCTGCGATCAGGCCTGCTGCTACCTACTGCTGGGCAAGATCGAAGAGGCGATCAACAATTTGCGCCAGGCCCGCGAGGATTACTGCAAGGCCTTTCACCTCGATCCGACCGATGCCGAAATCGCGGCCGCCTATAAACGCGAATCGCTGGTAGCCAAACGTTTGAGTGACAACATGGGCAAGTTTTTCAAGCATTTCCTTCCCGATCCCAAGGCCCACAGCTTTCGCTTCACCGGCCTGTACTAGCCCTGATTATCCATTGAGTCTCCTACTGCGGCGCACAATCTGCTCGCAATAACCGTGTCATCCTCGCCGATCCATCCTCGACGTACCACAGTGGGTACGCCTGCGTTGTATAGGCTCGGCTTCCTTGTTCTTGCGGCACCTTGCACGCCTCGCGACGGACCCCAACGAATAATCAGGGCTTTCCTGATTATCTATTGAGTCTCCTACTGCGGCGCACAATCTGCTCGCAATAGCTTCGCCTTCCTCGCCAACGCGCCAGAGTCTTGACAATTCTGCTGACGATTGACTATTCTCCATTGGTCCACTGGTTGTACCAATAATCCAATGGCGGAAAAATCGATGCCACAAGAGCTGATCGAGAACAACGGCCGACCCGCGCCGCAACTGCGGCCCGTGCGTCGCGCGCGCGTATCGGACGAGGTTGTGGTTCAACTCGCCGAAGCGGTGATCTCCGGCGCGTTTGCTCCCGGAGACAAACTGCCCGCCGAACGCGAGCTGGCCCAGCGTCTAGAGGTCAACCGCACCGGTTTGCGCGAAGCGTTGCGCCGCATGGAGTCCATGGGCCTAGTGCTGATCAGACCCGGGGACGGCGTGTTCGTACAGCCCAGTTCCCATAGCTGGGGTCTGGAACTTGTAAAATTCCTGCTGGCCGAGGGGATCGGCCTGGACAGCGCCCTGATGCTCGACCTGGCCCAGGTGCGGCGGATCTTCGCCCTGGCCTTGATCGACCTGGCGGCCGAGCGCATCGACGAGGCCACGCTGGAGGGTCTGCAACAGCTGGTCGATCGCTATCCCCGTCAAGACACTGCCCAGCGTCTCCATGGCGGACTTGATTTCGAATTCTTTCACCTCTTGGCCCAAGGTACGGGCAATCGCGTGCTGCTCTACATGCTCAACACGGTGCGCGAGGTTTTCGAAAAGGTCAGCGTGCTCTACTACCAGATCGAGGAAGGGCCCGAGGTCACGGCCGATGTCTACGGCCGACTGGTCAAAGCCCTGCGCGAGGGCAACGCCAAGCGCGCCAAAAAAATCTTTGAGCAACGAATGCTGCTCGACGATCAGACCCTACGCCGCGTTTTGGAGAGAAAGCCATGAGCGTTCAACCGCCCCACGACCTGGCCTGCGAGCGCATCACGCGCATGCGTCGCCGCTATCAGACCCAGACGCCGCAGATCTCGATCGAGCGTGCGCGCCTATTCACATCCAAGTGGCGCGAGCGCGATAGTCCCGACGTGCAGCCGGGGCTTCGCGTTGCCGAATCGATGCTCCACGTCTATCGCAACATGACCCACAACATCGATCCGGACGACCGCATCGCCGGCAATTGGACCGAGCATTTCCTGGGACTGCCGCTTGATATCGAGCGCGGTCTGTTCAACAACATTCTCGCCTGCGAGCTCACCCGTCCTGCCATGCTGCGCTTTCAGCTTGGCTCTACCGTGCGACTGCTGGGCTATCTGGTTCGTCAAAACGGAATCCGCGGCCTGGTCCGCACGTTTAAATTCAACGCCTCACTGGGCGGCAATCCGCTCAACGTCGGACTGGATACCCTTGAGCGGCGCGAAATCAACCGCTTCGAGATCAGCCCCGAGAATTCCCGCGAGCTGCGCCGTGATCTTCTCCCCTATTGGAAGGGCCGGACCATTGCCGACGCGGTGGACCGCGAGCTGCGCAACTCCGGATTGGTCAACGACGAGGTCGCGGACTTCGTCCGTTCGCTGGTGGCCACGCCGACTAAGCAGGCCTTGATCGTCTCCACCAGCGCCTCGATCGCCACCTACCAGGGGCACTTGATTTTGGATTACGCAACTGTGCTCGAGCGCGGACTGCTGCAGATGCGCCGCGAGGCAAGCGCACAGCTCGAGTCGGTTTCAAACGGCGATAGCGAACGCCGGGTATTTTTGCAATCGCTGCTCTCGGCGTTCGACGGCCTGATCTGCTTTTGCGAACGACTGGTCCAGCAACTCGAACACAATCTGCAAGCCTGCACAGACCCTGAGCGTCGCGAGGTGCTGCGCACGATGCTCAAGGCTGCCCGCCGCTCTCCGCTGCATCCGGCGCGCGGTTTCCGCGAGGCTGTGCAGGGGCTTTGGAGCACTCACACCGCTGTGGAGCTGGCCAACATCACCAACGTCCACGCCCCGGGCCGCCTCGATCAAATGCTTATCCCCTACTTTCGGCGCGACCTCGAAAACGGCGACATCACCCACGAGCAGGCTTCCGAGCTTTGCCAAGAGCTGATGCTCAAGATCATGACCCACAACCTGCGCCCCGAATCGAACATTTTGGGCAAGTTCTATTTGCGCTACGAGGGTTCGACGCCGATCACCGTCGGCGGCCAAACCAGCGATGGCCAGGACGCGACCAACGAGCTGACCTACCTGCTGCTCGAGGCGGCCGACCGCTCCAAGACCATCACCTCGATTGTGCTGCGCGTGCACCGCGACACTCCCAATCAACTTTACCTTGCGGCTGCCGAGCTGATGCACAACTCGTGCTCCAACCTCTCGTTGATGAACGACGAGGTGTTCGTCGACGCGATGCGCAGCCGCGGCTTCTCCGACCCCGATGCCCTGGACTACGCGATCACCGGCTGCACCGACCTGATCTGCCCGGGCAAGAGCGGCGGCATCAGCTTCTCGGGTCTGCTGCTCTCGCGCGTGTTCGACGCGGCACTGCGCAACGGCGATGCGATGACGCTGATCGGCCCGGTGCGCGGCGTGGGCCCGCAGACCGGCGATCCGTCATCTTTTGAAAATATCGAGCAACTGCTCAAGGCGTTCGAGATCCAACTCGACCACGCGGTGATGCTCAACGCCGAGTCCTCGAACCTGCGCGACCGGATCTTCTCCGAGCATCTTCCCGCGCCGCACATCTCGGCGCTGATGCAAGGCTGCCTGGAAAACGGCCGCGACATCACGCGCGGCGGCGCGACGTACAATTTCAGCGGCATCAACATGATCAACTCGGTTGCCAACGTGATCGACTCGTTGTACACGATCAACAAGCTGGTGTTCGAGCGCCACGACCTGACCCTGCCCGAGCTGCTCACGGCAATCGACGCCAACTTCGTGGGGCACGAGCGCGTCGCGCAACTGGTGGACGGCTTGGAGGGCAAGTGGGGCAACGGCGAAGCGCAGAGCGACGAACTGGCCGCGCGAGTGGCCGCGATGATCTTCGCTTCCACGGACAAATACCGCGATTTCCGCGGCGGGCCGTTCGTGCCGTTCATCAACAGCATGACCTCGCACACCATCGACGGACGGGCCTCGATGGCCACGATCGACGGCCGCCGGGCTGCCACGCCCTATGCCTCGAGCTGCAATCCTTACAACGTCGAGCGCGCCGGAACCACCGCGGTGTTGCGCTCGGTCGCGGCCATCGACTTCAGCGGATTGCTCGGCTGCGCGGTCAACCTCAAGCTGCACCCCAGCGCCATCGGTCAGTCCACGGAGACGCGCGACAAATTCTGCTCGTTGCTGCGCAGCTACTTCGCCATGGGCGGAGCGCAACTTCAGCCCACCGTGGCCTCGGCCGAGATGTTGCGCGCGGCGCAGCACGACCCGGAAACGTTCCGCGACGTGATCGTCAAGGTCGGCGGCTACAGCACCTATTTCGTCGACCTGGGCCGCGAGATTCAGGACGAGGTCATTTCGCGCACCGAGCACTGCGCTGTTTGTTGATTAATACGCATTTCAATCAGGAGGTCTGATGATCGCACCGTTTTGCTTTGCCAGAATTCCGCGGATCGTCTTCGGCCCCGGCACTTTGTCTCAGGCGCCGCAGCTTGTTGCCTCATACGGCCGTTGCGTGCTGCTGGTCACCGGCCGCGGCTTTGCATCGCGCGGTAGTTGTTGGCAACAACTGATCGACGGGCTTGATCTGCTAAACATCAAACACGCGCACGCGATTGTCTCCGGCGAGCCGACTCCCGAGTTTTGCGACGAGCAGGTCCAGCGCTTGCGCGGCGAGTCGATCGACGTGGTGCTCGCCGTGGGCGGCGGCAGCGTGATCGACGCGGCCAAGGCGATCAGCGCTATGCTGACAACTTCCGGATCGGTGGTCGACTATCTTGAGGACGTTGGAACTAAACCCCCTCCGGGTACCAGGCTGCCGCTGATCGCCGCGCCGACCACCGCGGGCACCGGATCGGAGGCGACCAAGAACGCGGTGCTCAGCCGCGTGGGACCCGGCGGTTTTAAGAAGTCGCTACGCCACGACAACTACGTGCCGGACGTGGCGCTGCTCGACCCGCAGTTGGCTTGCAGCTGTCCTCCGGAGATCACCGCAGCCTCGGGACTCGACGCGTTCACCCAGTTGCTGGAATCGTACATCTCGACCCAGGCCACGCCGTTGACCGACGCCCTGGCGCTCAGCGGCATGCAGCGCGTGCGCCACGGCCTGGTGCGCGCATTCGAGCACGGCGACGATTTGGAGGCGCGCGGGATGATGGCCTACGCCGCCCTGCTCTCTGGGATCACGTTGGCCAATGCCGGGCTAGGCACTGTCCACGGGTTGGCCGGATCATTGGGCGCCGCGTTCGACGTGCCCCACGGCGCGGCCTGCGGCTCGCTGCTGGCCGCGGTCACCGCCATTAGCACCGACAAGCTGATCTCGCAACGCGGTAAGGGCAGCCCAGCGCTAAAGCGCTACGGCGATATCGGCGCGCTGTTGGTCGGCCTGGTAGAGAAGGATGTGGGCTTGCGCGTACGGATGCTCAATCAAAAGTTGCACGAGTGGACCCAAGCGCTGCAGGTGCCGCGACTTTCCCAGTACGGCGTGACCGAGCAGGACCTGCCGCAGATCGCGCAGGCTACCGGCAACAAGAACAACCCGGTGCAGCTCACCGTGGACGAGCTGATCCACGTGCTGAGCGAAAGGCTGTAGTTGAGCGCGATCGGCAAGCAACCGGTCTGCGGCAGCGGCGTGCTGTTCGACGTCCAGCACTACGCGCTGTACGACGGTCCTGGAATCCGCACCCTGATCTTTTTCAAGGGCTGTCCCCTGCGCTGCCGCTGGTGCCACAACCCCGAGTCCTGGCGACGCGAACCCGAGATCGGGCTGATCGCCGAACGCTGCACTGTCTGCGGCAAGTGCGTTGAGGTCTGCCAAAATAATGCGCTGAGCATTGTGGACGGCACACGTCGTTACGATGTCGAACGCTGCACTGCCTGCGGCAATTGCGTAAAGCAGTGCCCGAACAAGGCGCTTGAACTGATCGGCTTTACAGCCGACGCCGCGCAGATCATCGAGCGCGTGCTGCGCGACAAGCCGTTCTACGATCAGTCCGGCGGCGGCGTGACGATCAGCGGCGGCGAGCCGACCATGCAGCATAAATTCCTGATCGAGCTGATCCAAGGATTGAAAACCGCGGGCGTACACGTTGCGCTGGAGACCTGCGGCCTGTTCTCCGCGGAGATCGGCGAACGTCTGATCGAGCTTTGCGACCTGTTCTTGTTCGACCTCAAACATCCCGACCCGGCCGAGCACGAACGCCTCACCGGCGTATCCAACGGGCCGATCATCGAGCGCTTTGGCCAGATCGTACGCAGCGCCGGAGCGTCGCGCGTGATCCCGCGCATTCCGTTGATCCCCGGCGCAAACATCGACCAACAGACCATCGAGGGGTTCATCGCCATCCTGCGCAAGACGGGATATGTCGGCGCAATCGAGCTGATGCCCTACAACAGCCTGGCGCGCGGCAAGTGGGCCAAGGTCGGCCGTGCGGACGAATTCTTCACGGCCCCCGAGCTTGGCGAGGACGCGCTGCAACGCGTGATCGACCAGCTTACGGACGCGGGCTTCGAGGCCTCGGTCAACCGCTGAACACCGTCGTTTTTAAGCTTCCTACCTCGTCACTTTTCGACCGCTCTCCTGTATATTTCCGATTTTGACGCTGTGCATCATTTCACGTATAGTCCATTGCGTCAGTAGTGATTTCCGCCGGGGAGATCGGCAAATCCCGGTTGTTCAGCAATTTTTCCGGAGGATCCCAGTCGATGAAGAAGCTCAAGGATAAGGTGGTCCTGATCACCGGCGGCGCCCACGGCATCGGCCTGTGCACTGCGGAGTACTTTGCCAAGGCCGGCAGCGTGCTGGTGCTCACCGACATCGACGAGCCCGGACTGGACGCGGCGGCCAAGCAGATCGAGGAGCTTGGCGCCAAGGTCCACACCTACGTTACCGACGTCTCGAAAAAAAGCGCGGTCGATAAAACGGCCAAGGACGTAATCGCCAAGCTCGGCGGCGTGGACGTACTGATCAACAACGCGGGCATCGGCCACAACGGCGAGATCAAGGACACCACGCTTAAGCAGTGGCGCAAGCTGATCGACGTCAACTTCATGGGTCCGCTGCACTTCATCTATGCCCTGCTGCCGAGCATGATCGAGCGCAACAGCGGCCACATCGTCAACCTCAGCTCGGGCCAGGCGTTCTTCCTGCTGCCAACCTGGGGCGCCTACGCCTCTATTAAGCTTGGCATGGCCGGATACTCCGAGGTGCTGGGGTTCGAGCTGTCCAAGCACAACATCGAGGTCACCACGGTCTACCCGTTCATGGTCAACACCGGGTTCTACGACGAGGTTCAGGGCGAGACCTGGGGCGCCAAGATGTCGATGAAGCTGCTGCCGTTCTACAGCAATTCGCCCAAGACCGTGGGCCGGATCATCTTCAAGGCGGTTCGCAAAGACAAGGCGGTGGAGATGGTCAGCCCGATCAACCTCTTGGGCTTCTACTCGCGCTTCCTGCCCCTGCTGCACAGCGGCGTAAACACCGTGGCCAGCATGCTGCTGGCCAAGCGCGACTGACCAGAGTTCGTGCGCAGTAACGGCCCCGGAGCAATCCGGGGTCGTTTTATTTTGACGGGATGTTCGGCTGCTCATCGCCGTCCATCAGCCAGCGCTCGTTGAACTGCACCCAGCCGATGGTCGAGCGGCCCACGCTGTAGGAGACCCAGATCGTGCCGTCCAGCGTGTTCTGCGCGATCGAGGGATAGGCGTAGGAGCAGCCCTCCCCCTCGCACTCGTCGTCGATGTTGCGGATCGCGTCGAAGGTCTCGCCGCCGTCGTGGCTCAGGGCCACGCTCAACGGAAAGCGCCGCTCCTGGCTGTTGTTGAAGACCACCACCACGCTGCCGTCGAGCAACCGCACCTGGTCGATCGACGTGCCGCTGTTGGGCAGGTCCAGCGGGATGCTCGGGCCCCAATTAAGGCCGCCGTCGAGGCTGATCATGCGCTTGATGCGATTCGAGGGCATGCCGTCGCGGGTCAGCGCCGTGATCACGTCGCCCTCGAGCACAATGCACGCGGGTTGGATCTGGCCCGGGTGTTGGCGGTAATACTCGAAGTTCAGGTGCGCCTCCTCGGTCCATGTGGCGAAGTCGTCGGTGGAGCGGATAAATACCGGGTAGGCCAGGCACTCGTTGTACAGCGGCAGCAGCAACTCGCCGTTGCCCAGCCGCACCGGCCGATGGCGCGCCATCCAGCAATAGCGCTCGCGCAGCTCCAGCGGGTTGTCCCAGGTCGCGCCGTTGTCAAACGAGCGGATCAGCCGCAGATACGACTGGGGCCAACCCTCGCCGAAGATCGTGACAAAGAACACGTAGAGCGTGCCGTCCTCGTGAACCCACAGCGCGGGGTTCCCCTCGGAGCGCAGCGGCTCGTCGTAGAGCACCTCGGGCCAAGGCCATTCGCGCTCCCCAGGGGCCAGGCGCGACCAGACGATGCGCGCGTCGGGCGACTTCTCCGCAACACCGTGATACCAGACCACGGCCATCGAGCCCTCGGGCAGCTGTGCGATGGTCGATCCGTGGTGATTGCAGTTGAGTTGATACTCCCCGGTCTCGAAGTTGAAGCACTCAAGCGAGTCCGGCTCGAGGATTTGACCTTTCTCGTACAGCGGCTGCTGCTCGTCGGGTGGAAACAGATCGTCGTCGTCGTCCACGATGTCGTCGTCTCCGCCGCTGTCGTCGTCTCCGGTTGCGTCGTCATCGTTGGAGTCATCGTCCGCCTGATCGTCATCATCATCGCCATCCCGATCGCAGGCGATGATCGCCAAAGAGGCGCAGAGCATCAGCGCGAGCAGCAAGGTCGATATGCGCTTGGAGCACATTTACGTTCTCCCTAAAAAAGCAGATCGGCCAACTTGAGCAGCTCGCGCAAGACCATGACAGCGCCCTCTTCCGGCGGCTGCTCAGGCTCGGCATACAGCGCCTGGTGCCACTGCTCGTAATCGTCGCGGTTCTGCGCGCCGCGGAAGTTGTAGATCTGGATGCGCTCGATGCCCGCGGCCTTGGACGCGGCGACCTCGTCCGCTAGCGTTTGATAATCCTCGTACTCGCCGGAGATGCCCAGGGCAATCGAGGCGTTGTGCGGATAATGTTCGATAGTGGTCCGGGCGTAGCTGTAGACCAGGTCGGGCCCGAAATCCATGCCCAGCGTCGAGTTGTAGGTCGTGGTGTAGACCATGGTCGAGACCTCGTCCCACTCCACGGTGGAGACCGGGATGTCCATCGCATCCTGGATCGTGCAGTCCTGGTCAAAAAGATCGTCGAGGAACATCGGCGCGGTGACCACCATCGAGCGCATGCCCATGGCGCGCAGCTCGTCGTTGAGCTGGTTGTAGACCTCCGAGGCCTGGGCAAAGCGCTGCGGGTCGAGGTGCTCGATCAGCACCAGCAGAGCGTCGGCGTAGCGCCCCTCTTGCAGCATGCGCGTCAGGTCGCCGATCACGTTGACGCTGGTCTCCATGTCGACCACGATCCACTCGATGGCCAGCTGGTTGTCGATGAACCACTGGGCGTAATCCAACGCCACCTCGGCGAACAGCTCGGCGTTGGCCTCGCTGGGCCAGTAGCCTTCGGAATACGGCAGCAGGATCCAGGCGCGCACCGCCACGCCCGCTGTTTCCGCGTCGCGCAGAAACGCCAGTAGGTCGGCATCGCCCAGCATCTCATCGGTCATGCCCAGCAGCAGGGTCAGCTCGTACTGCGCCAGAGTAGGCAGCTGGGCCCTCAACCAATCAAAGTTGTTGCGGTGCGCCTCCTCGTAATAGCCGTAGATCGGCGTGGGCGGGATGAATGCTTCGTCGTCGTCCGCCGTGTCGTCATCGTCGCCGCTGTCGTCGTCCCCTGCGGCGTCATCGTCGTCAAGGTCGTCGTCCGGCCCGCTGTCGTCATCGTCGTCGTCGGCCGTACACGCGCCGAGCAGCACGCAGGCCGCGCACAACAACACCAGAACGCTGATCAATAATCCTCTGTGCATGGCAATCTCCATGACGAAATATCCGGGATTGAGAATATCATGCCGCCCGCCCCTGCCGACAGACCTCCCTTGCTTGACTGTGCCAAAGTCGGTGTTATCTTTTACATGCAATTCTGGACAGCCCAGATCATTGCTTGTGATCCCAAGGCCGTCCCCCAAACGTGGAGTGCTTAATGCCGTATTACAAGACCGGTGAGATCCTGGACAAGGCGATCGAGATCGAGCGCAAGGGCGAAGCGTTCTACAACGCCCTGGCCGACAAGGCTCAGGACGAGGAGATGCGCTCGGTGTTCTCCTTCCTCGCGGGCGAAGAGAAAAGCCACGGGGAATCGTTTAGCAAGCTGCTCGAACAGTTCGGCGAGCATCGAACAGAGCTGTCGTGGGACTTCTGGGATTACATGGCCGGGCTGCAGCTGCTCTCCGACCAGGGCGTGTTCGAGGACGACAAGCAGACCGTCAAGCAGACCTACATGGATCAGGACGCGGCCAGCTTGATTAAGACCGCGATGCAGTTCGAGCGCGACTCGATCCTCTACTACTCGGAGATGCGTCCGATCGTCGCGGCTGAGGCCCACGGGATCATCGACGAGCTGGTCGAGCAGGAGCGCGATCACCTACGCAAACTGATCGGATTGCTTAAAACGCTCGACCAGGGCTGAGGCACAGCGGAAACAATCAACAGGCGGGACGCCGATCGGCGTTCCGTTTTTTTTAGCCGTGCGGGTTGAGAAGCTTTACTTGATTGCCTCGGCCGGCTCGAACTGGAGCAGCACGTTCTTGGTTCGCGGCTTGATAAATCCCTCGTCGCGTCCGTCGTAACGCACCCAGCAATGCGGTGCGGCCTTGGTGAACCACATGAACATATCCGGCGCCACCCAACCCAGCGCGCCGGTGGGCTTGAGTTCGAGCTTGTAGCAGTCGATCTCGCCGAAGACGGTTTTAATCCGCTCCTCGCCGTGGTGAATGATGTGACCGCCGAGCACCGAGCCGTCGGTCATCAGCAGGTTGCCGGTGACTTTGTAGCCCGCGCCGCGCTCGAACGGAAAACCGCGCAGCAGGAAGTTCAGCGCGTCGCCGGGCCAGGCATCGTCCGCGATGGCGATCTGTTGCTCCTCAACCTTGCCCGCGACGCGATCCTCGAAACGGTAGCTAAGCTTGTGCGCGGTCCAGTCGTAGCGCAGATCCCAGGTCATCTGCTCGGCGCCGCTGCTGACCTTTTTCCAATACTGCGTGCGCAGCATGCCGCTGTCGCAGATCTCGACGCTCGATTCCTCGGTCCAATCGATGCGCTCGGCCCCGGACTTGCCGTTGTCGCCCTGGCCATCGTAGAGATAGAACTTGCGGCCGTCGCGCTCAAAGCGCTTCACGGTCCAACGCATGTTGTACAGCGTAGCGTCGTCCTCGAGCCACATGATGCGCGAGAACCCGGACTCGCGGTCCATGATCTGCGGCTTGGCGAACTGCGCCGTAGCGCCCGCGGCGAGGAATAGAACCAATGCGATTGCGATGCTCAGTGCGCGACGTGCCATCCTCGGCCCCCCATTGGAAATCGGCTTACTCATGATATTACCGCCCATTGGACAGATCAATGCCCGGATGGGCGCGGCTCGACCATGATCCCCAGCTCTGCGGCGCGCTTTATCAGCGCGGGGTCCAGCGGATGTATCAGCATGCCCAGGCAGCGAGCCGATTGCAGTAGCGGCAGATCGAAGTCCGAGTCGCCGATTGCGATCCAGGGATCAGCACCGCATGCCATGCGCAGCGCCGCGACCTTGCCCGGCCCGTAGATCACCGGAATCGCCAGCCGCATGCCTAGGCGATCTCCGCGCGGATGGGTCCGGTTGCCCAACACCAGGTGCGCGGGAAACTTTGTCAGCTCGGCCGCCGCGAGCACAGCCTGGACGTGGCTCACGGAGATAACCACGACGCGCATCCCGTGCTTACGCGCCAGATGCGCCAGATCGCGCATCGGCGCACGCGCAGTCATTCCCAGGCGGATCTGCCGTCCGTCCGCCAACCTGTGCAGCCCGGGCGGCTGCCCGACCTGCGCTCGCAGCACACGTCGAATGCGGCGCGAGAGCTGCAACGGCGTGAGCCCGGCCAGCAACCGGCTTTGCCAGGTGTAGGCGCTCTGCGGACCCTGCTGTGCGAGCACCTGCTCGTAACGCTCGCTGATTGCGCAGCACAGGGCATCGCCGTCGCGACTCTGGATTGCGGCACGTGCTGCCCGCGCGGATTCGCCCTGGTCCATCAGTTCCCAGAAGCACGGCTGGTCCACAGCGTAGAGCAGCTCCAGGGCCATGCCCCAGAACACCGAATCCCCGGCGTCGCCGTGTACGCAGGTCTCGTCCCAATCCAGCGCGAGGATCGCGCCGCGGGGCGCGGACTCCACCGCTTTGCGCAACGCCTGGGCCACCACTGGTGTAAAACCCTTTTCGATCGGCCAATCGTTCATCGGGTGATCCGCCTCCTCGGCATTTTTCCGCATTGGCTCAGAGCCCTGTTCATATTCGGTCAACTGTAAATTAGCAAGCTGTTCATCAGCCTGATTCGACGGTTGGAGCGGCTGGATCAACGTTGACACCCGCGGCAACGCGCTGTTAGGATTCTTGCCTGTTCTCTAAGGAATTTTCCAATCATGAAACACCTCCGATTTATAGTAATTTTCATTGCTCTGGCCGTACTTTGCGCCCTGGGTACGCTGAGCTGCGGACCTCCGCAATGCCGCCTGGGGCAAGGCGGATTCTACGAGCTTACGTCGCTGGAGCTGGACCAGGCCCAGATGAGTTACCTGCTCCAAGTGGCTCGCGGCGAGCTGTACGGCACGCCCCAGCCGCCCAAGCGCGATGAATTCCCCGAGCTGTTCAAGCGCGGTCGCCGACCGCTGGTAATCAGCGTGGCTTTGGATAAACTGCCCGCGCTGGTGGCCCACGGCGACGAGCAAAACATCTACGAATCGGTGGTCGCGGCCTGTTCGGTGCTCAAGCGGATGGATCGTCAACGCTCGCTCGTTGGCGGCTGGATTAGAATCGCGGTGGTCGACTCCACCGGTTCGCAGCAGGCCTGGGGCTCGGTCCGCAAGTATCGTTATGACATGAGTCGCCAGGGGCTGCTGTTCGACACCAGACCGTTGATGGTCTTCACGCCCGAGGAGGTGCTCAGCCACTACCTGATGGGCGACGACGGCCGCCGTCGGAAAAACGCCTTTAAGAATTATCTCGAGATCCGGGTCTACGGCAAGATCATGAACGACTGCCTCGACGGCACGGTCGAGGGGCTTCAGTTCTGTTTCGTCGATTTCGTCGATTTTTCCGAGCATCCCGACGACAGCTCGCGCCTCGTGGTCTACGCGCGCGGCCTGCCGCTCGAGCTGGACACATCCAGCGCCGGACTCCAACGCGCCTGCAAAAACGGCGGCGACTATCTGATTACGATCACGGACGACGAGGGCAAGTTCGTCTACACCTACCGTCCGCAGCTGGACAAGCAGTCCCCATCGTACAACCTGCTGCGCCACGCGGGCACGATCTACGCAATGATGGAGCTGTACCAGGTCAGCGGCGATGTGCGACTGCGCGACAAGGCGCGCGACGCCCTGGGCTTCCTGATGACCAAGGTCGAGCCGGTCAAACTCGCGGACGAGGCCTATTACGCCGTGGTCTCGACCAAAATGAAGCGCGGCCAATCGCGACAGGTGGTCAAGCTCGGCGGCAACGGCCTGGCGTTGATCGCGATCTGCAAGTACACCGAGCTTAGCCACGATACCCAGTTTATCGGCCGCGCCCGTCAGCTCGCCCAATACCTGATGGCGGCCCAGGAGCCCGACGGCCACTTCGTCAGCAAGTACGACCTGGAATCCGGACCCGACGAGCAGTTCGATTCGATGTACTACCCGGGCGAAGCGATTTTGGGTCTGGTGCGGCTCTACCAGTTCGAGCCCGACCAACGCTACATCGAAACCGCGGTGCGCGGCGCGGACTGGCTGATCAACGTGCGCGACAAGGACGTGCCCGACCAGCGGCTGCTGGCCGACCACTGGCTGATGATCGGGCTTAACGAGCTGTACCGCATCGCGCCGCACGAGCACTACAAGACCCACGTCTATCGCCTGGCGCGCAGCATCGTGGACAAGCAGTCGCGCGACAACCGCTACCCGGAGCTCAACGGAATCTTCTCCGGACGCGCCCAGTCTACTCCCACGGCTACACGCGCCGAGGGGCTGGCCGCTGCCTATCGCCTGTCTCAGTACGCGGGCGACGATGGGTCCGCTTGGCTCGAGGCGCTCAAGCTCTCGGCCGTTTTCCAACAGCGTTGCCAGTTCAACCGCTTTAACGCGATCTACCTGCGTTACCCCTACAAGGCGTTGGGCGGTTTTTTCGAATCTACCGATAATTACGACATCCGCATCGACTACGTTCAGCACAACATCTCGAGCCTGCTGGGGCTGTACAAGATCCTTTGCGAGATCGAGCGGCCCGGCGAAAGTTTCGCCTGGGACTCATCTCCGGGACACCGCGCCCGGCTCGTAGAAACGGAGGAGCAGCATGTCCAAACTGGCGATTAACGGCGGCACGCCGGTTCGCAGCGAACCGTTCGCCGAATACCCCCAAGGTTCCGATGCCGAGAAAAAGGCCTTGATCGAGGTTCTGGAAAGCGGCAACTGGGGCGGATACCCCTCGCCCAACACCTGGGCCACCAAGCTCAACGAGCGCTTCGCGCAATTCCAGGGCGCCAAGTACGGCATCGCCTGCTCCAACGGCACCGACGCGATCTACGTTGCCCTGCGCGCCGCAGGGGTCAAGGCCGGCGACGAGGTAATTACCACCCCCTATACCTGGATCGCCACCTGCCAGGCCCCGGCGCTGATCAACGCCGTGCCGGTTTTCGCCGACGTGGACCCCGACACCTACTGCATTGATCCCGACGATGTTGAGCGCAAGATCACGGACAAGACAAAAGCGATCGTCCCCGTGCATCTGGGCTGCCGTTTTGCCGACATGGACCGGCTGATGGAAATCGCGGAAAAGCACGACCTGATCGTGGTCGAGGACTGCGCTCACGCCCACGGCGGCCAGTGGAAAGGCCGCGGCGCGGGCTCCATCGGCCATCTGGGCACCTTCAGCTTTCAGTCGAGCAAGCTGCTCACCGCGGGCGAAGGTGGAATGATCATCACCTCGGATCGCGAGCTGATGGAGAAGTGCCACAGCCTGATCAATTGCGGCCGCAAGGAAGAGTTCTACTGCAACTTTGAGGACCAGCTTTTCGGCTGGAACTTCCGCCTGGCCGAGTGGGAATGCGCGGTGCTCTGCTGCCAGCTTGATCGGCTCGAGGAGTACACCCTGCGCCGCGAGCGCAACATCCGCTACTTAAGCGACAAGCTCGACGGCCTGGGATATGTAAAAACCCTCAAGTGGGACGAGCGAATCACGCGGCTGCACGCCTACCAGTTCATTTTCAAGTTCGTGCCCGATGCCTGGGAGATCACCCGCGATCAGTTCAGCGCCGCGCTGACTGCCGAGGGATTTGAAAACGACCCGTACTTCTACGTGCCGGTCTACCAAAACGCGCTGTTCAAACTGCGCGCCAGCGACTACCCGACGATCCGCGAGCGTTACGGCGATGAGCTGACCGCCGACCAGGTCAGCTGTCCCAACGCCGAGCACGCGGCCTACGCCGAGTCGCTGTGGATGCACTATCCGATCTTCATGGGCGACCAAAGCGACATGGATCAGCTGCTGGAGGCGATCGTCAAAATCCACGACTGCCAGGACGAACTGCTGGACAAGCCGATCAAGGCCCAGAGCCGATTTTAAATAACCTCGCTCGCACAGGAGGAAGAAAGATGCAAAAAGTTCGCTACGGCCTGATCGGCTCGGGTTCGATCAGCCGCACGCACTTCGACGCCCTGGCGCGCGTGCCCGGGACCCAGGTCGCTGCCGTGGCCAGCCGCTCGCACAGCAACGCCGAGATGTTCGCCCAGTGGAAGGGCGTGCCCGACGCGTACGACGATTACCATCGGATTCTAGAGCGCGAGGACATCGACGTGGTCTGCGTCTCGTTCCCCAACGCGTACCACGCGCCGATCGCGCTCGAGGCGCTGTCCGCGGGCAAGCACGTGGTGCTCGAGAAGCCGTTGTGCAACACCTTGGCCGAGGCCGACGCGCTGATCGCCGCTGCCGCAGAACATAAACGGCTGCTGATGTACGCCGAGGAGCTGTGCTTCGTACCGCGCTTCGTACGGCTCAAGCAGCTTCACGCAGAGGGCGCCTTTGGATCGCCCTACATGGTGCGCCAGATCGAGCGGCACGCCGGGCCCTACTCCGATTGGTTCTTTACGCGCAGCGAGGCCGGCGGCGGCGCGATGGTCGATTTGGGCTGCCACAGCATCGAGACCATTCGCTGGCTGCTGGACAAGCCCGCGGTGCGCAGCGTGTACGCGCAGATCGACACTGTAATGCACCACGAGCGCACGCAGCTGGACGATCACTGCATCGTGCAGATCGAGTTCGAGGGCAACGTGCTGGGCGTGGCCGAGGCCAGTTGGGCCAAACACGGCGGCATGGACTCGACCCTCGAGCTGTTCGGCGACAAGGGCGTGGGTCGCGCCGAATCGTTCAGCAATCCCGGGCTCGACGTTTTCAGCATCCCCGGCTACGGCATGCTGCCCGACGATGCCCGCGGCTGGACGCGGCCGGTGGTCGACGACGTGTACGAACACGGCTACGTGGGCGAGTTCGAGCACTTCAGCGCCTGCGTGCGCGGCGACGCGCAACCGCTTGAGACCGCGCAGGACGGACGCGAGGTGCTGCTGATCATGCTCGCGGCCTACCACTCGGCGCGCATCGGCGCCAAGGTGCAATTCCCGTTCGACCCGCCACCGTGCGAATTCCCGGTGGACCTCTGGCGACCGCCAGAGGAGTAGATGGAGCGTCGTAAGCTGCCCTGCCCGGTCTGCGGCGCGCCGGTCGGCGCGGAGAGCGCAATCTGCATGAGCTGCGGCTGCCGCTTTCAAATCGAGTTCGACAAGTCCAAGGCCGAGGGCATGACCTGCTTCGAATGCGGCAACCAGTCCGACCAACTGGATCGCTCCTGCCCGCAATGCGGCCGCGAGTATCAGGTGGAGTGCCCGGAATGCGGCTTTGAGTACGCGCCCAACGAGCGCTTCTGTCCCCAGTGCCAACACGATCGGCTGGCCGACCGCGACCGCGAACTCTACGATGTACACTCTGCCGCGGACGATCGGCGTTCCGGTTTCAAACTCAAGCTGGGCATGCTGCTGCCGTTCGCGATCATGACCGTCGTGCTGATCGTCTCCACCAAAGGTGAGGGCTGGGTGGCGGCCAGTGCGCTGGTGGTGCTGGCCGCTGTCGCGCTTTTTATTGTCAGCGGAGTGGGAGAGCGTTTGTCGGTCAAGACGCGCCCGATGGTCAGGGGCTCGATGGTCGAGGTCTATCGCACTTACAATATGTCGCGCTCCGATCACCTGGTCGCGCTGCTCGAATCCGAGGGGATCGCGGCGCACAGCGAGGGCCGCCAGCTTTCGGCCCTGGGATTCAGCGTGTTCAACAACGGCTTCCACGTTTTGGTCTCCCGTGACAAACTGACGCAGACGCTGGAGCTGATGAGCGCCTTTGACTTCAAGACCGATTTACAATTCAACGGGATGGCGGCCGACAGCGCGCCCGGACAGAACAAAGAGGAAAACAGACGATGAAGATTGCCGTTATCGGCGGCGGAAGCACGTACACACCCGAGATCATCGACGGCATGCTGCAGCGTGCCGAGCTGTTCGCGGATAGCGAGATCGTATTGATGGACATCGATCCGCAGCGACTCGAGGTCGTCGGCCCGTTCTGTCAACGAATGGTCGAGCACTACAAATCACCGCTACGCGTGAGCACGACCCTTGATCGTGAGCGGGCATTGGACGGCGCGGACTTCGTGCTCAGCCAGTTCCGCGTGGGCAAACAGGCGGCGCGGCATCAGGACATCCTGATGGGATTGCGCCACGAGCTTATTGGCCAGGAGACCACCGGCGTCGGCGGAATGGCCAAGGCGTTGCGCACCCTGCCCGTGGCGCTGTCGATCTGCGAGGACATGCGTCGGCTGTGCCCCGAGGCCTGGCTGATCAACTTCACCAATCCATCAGGCCTAATTACCCAGGCGTTGCTCGACCACGGGAAAGTCAATTCGATCGGCCTGTGCAACGTACCCACCGAGTCGCTGATGCTGGTCGCCGCCGTGCTGCAGGCCGACCCCTCGGAGGTTCATCTGGACTTCGTGGGCCTGAACCACCTGGGTTGGATCCGCAAGGTGTTGGTGCGCGGCGAGGACCATACCGACAAGCTGCGGGCGATCTTCGACACGGCCGAGGGCCCGGCGAACATCCCGGACATGGCCTACGACCCTTGGCTGATCGATTCCCTGGGCGCGTTCCCGATGTACTACAACCGCTACTACTACTACACCGACCGGATCCTCGAACAGCTCAAGTCCAAGGACAAGACCCGCGCCCAAGAGGTAATGCTGATCGAACAGGAGCTGCTCGAAATCTATCGCGACCCCGCGCAGCACACTAAGCCCGCGGCCCTGGAAAACCGCGGCGGCGCGTTCTACTCCAAAATCGCCGTGGATCTGATCGAGACGATCACCAACGACCTGGGACGCGAGCACATCGTCAACGTGGCCAATGCCGGAGCGATTCCGAACCTGGACGAGCAGGCCGTTGTAGAGATAAGCTGCAAGCTAAATACAAGTGGTGCAGTGCCGGTGGCGACCGAGCCGTTGCAGGACGCTTTGCTGGCGCTTATCGCTCCGGCCAAAGCCTACGAGCGGTTGACGATCGAGGCGCATTGCGAACGCAGCCGCGATAAGGCGCTGCTGGCGCTGACCTGCAATCCCCTCGGCCCGACCGCGAGCCGCGCCGAAGATGTATTGGATGATATGATCGAGGTCAACGGATTCGACTATCTCAGGGGGTCTGATCGATGAGAGCTGCTTCAGTTGTCCTGGCGACGTTGGCGTTGTGCATGCTTGTCGGCTGCGGCGAAGCTGGTCCCAAGACGCCCGCGGGCGCGGTCGAGGCCTTCATGGCCTATGCCATTACGCTGTCCGACCCAGACCTGGCGGCGGCGGCCACCGGCAGCGCCGAAGCCGAACAGGTGGCGCGGGCGCGCAAGGACTTTCCCAATCTGTTTATCGACGAAAAGTCGGAGCTGTTCTTCTCGGATTTCTACACCGGTTTCCGACCGACCTCCTACGAGATCGTCAGCATCGAAGAGGGCGGCGGCACTGCCAAGATCGGCGTCTCGATGACCCACATTGAGAACGTTCAGGTCGGCGTGATCAGGCATCAGCAAAACTTGGCCTACGACCTCTACTTCATTGCCAAGCGTCAAAAGAGCGTATGGAGACTCACGACCATCCAAGGCTGGCCGCCCCCGCTCGCGCGCTGAATTATTAGCTAAGCAACCGTTCGCCGGTCCGACCCCGGATCACTCCCACTCGATGGTGCTCGGCGGCTTGGACGAGATGTCGTAGACCACGCGATTGATCCCCTCGACCTCGTTGATAATCCGGTTTGATATCAGGCCCAGCAGCTCGTGGGGCAGGCGCGCCCAGTCCGCGGTCATGCCGTCGCGGCTGGTCACGGCGCGCACGGCCAGTACCGATTCGTAGGTCCGCTCGTCGCCCATCACCCCTACCGACTTGACCGGCAGCAGTACGCCGAATTCCTGCCAGACCTCGCGGCCCAGGCCTGCGATCTCGATCTCTTCGGTGATAATATGATCGGCCAACTGCAGAGTCTGTACGCGCTCGCGGGTCACCTCGCCGACGATGCGCACGGCCAGCCCCGGTCCGGGGAACGGGTGGCGCCAGACCAGATCCGGGGTCAGTCCCAGCTCGATGCCCAGTTCGCGTACCTCGTCCTTGAACAGCTCGCGTAGCGGCTCGACCAGCTCGAGGCTCATCAGATCGGGTAGCCCGCCGACGTTGTGATGGCTCTTGATTGTGGCCGAGGGGCCCTTGAAGCTCACTGACTCGATCACGTCCGGGTATAGCGTGCCCTGGGCCAGATAACGCACGTCGTCGAGTTTCGCAGCGCACTCCTCGAACACCGCGATGAACTCGCCGCCGATCACCTTGCGCTTCTGCTCGGGGTCAATCACTCCGGCGAGCTTGTCCAAAAAGCGCTGTTCGGCGTCGACGTAGACCAGTTTGACGCCCAGCCGATCGCGGAACGTGGCTTGGACTTTCTGGGCCTCGTGCAGCCGCAGCACGCCGTTGTTGACGAAGATCGGGGTCAGCCGATCACCGATCGCGCGGTGCAACAGCAGTGCGACCACCGAGCTGTCCACGCCTCCGGACAGGCCGAGCACCACCCGGCCCTGGCTCAGCCGACTGCGCAGCGCCTCGACCGTGACCTCGATGAAATTGTGCATCGTCCAATCCGAGCCGCAGCCGCACACGCCGTGGACGAAGTTGTCGATAATCTCGCTGCCCTGGGGGGTATGCACGACCTCGGGATGGAACTGTACGCCGAACACGCGCTGCTGCTCGTCGCGCACCGCCGCGTAGGGCGAGTTCTCCGAATGCGCGATCACGTCGAAACCCGCGGGCAGCCGCTCGATGCGGTCGCCGTGGCTCATCCAGGCGACGATCGGATCGCCGGGTACGAATCCGCGGAACAGGTCGCCCGCGTCGCGGACCAACAGCTCGGCTCGTCCATACTCACGGCGCTGGGCGCGGGCCACCTCGCCGCCGAAGTGCAGGGTCAAAAGCTGCATGCCATAACACACGCCCAGCAGCGGCAGCGGCAGATCGAGGATCCGCGGGTCGCACTTGGGCGCGTCCTTGTCGTAGACCGACGAGGGCCCGCCGCTGAGGATTATCCCGCGCGGGTCAAAACGCTCGACGCGCTCCAGCGGCATGTTGTACGGATGGATCTCGCAATAGACGCGCAGCTCGCGTACACGCCTGGCGATCAGCTGAGTGTACTGGCTGCCGAAGTCGAGGATCAGGATTTTATCTTTGATCGCCGCTGAAGTGCTGGCGCTTACCGACATCCGTTGTTCCCCGGCCCGCAGGGCTCTGTGTCTGGGGCGTTGTGCGATATTCGGATCAGTCGACCCGGTAGTTCGGCGCCTCTTTGGTGATGATCACATCGTGCACGTGGGACTCGCGCAGCGATGCGCTGCTGATGCGGATAAAGCGACCTTTGGTGTGCATCTCCTCGATCGTGCGGCAGCCGGTGTAGCCCATGCCCGAACGGATACCGCCGATCATCTGGAACAGCACCGCGCCGATCGAGCCCTTGTAGGGCACACGCCCCTCGATCCCCTCGGGGACCAGCTTGGACTCGTCCGAGGTCTGGGCCTGACGATAGCGGTCGGCGCTGCCCTGCTTCATCGCCTCGATCGAGCCCATGCCGCGATAGACCTTGTAGGAGCGCCCCTGGTAGAGAATGATCTCGCCCGGGCTCTCCTCGGTGCCGGCGAGCATTCCGCCGAGCATGCAGGTATGGGCGCCGGCGGCCAGAGCCTTGGCCGCGTCGCCGGAGTATTTGATTCCGCCGTCGGCGATCACCGGCACATCGTGACGCCGTGCCGCGCGCGCGCATTCGTCCACCGCCGAGATCTGCGGCACGCCCACGCCGGCCACGACCCGCGTGGTGCAGATCGAGCCCGGACCCATGCCGACCTTGATCGCGTCGGCCCCGGCGCGGATCAAGGCCAAGGTGCCCTCCTTGGTGGCGACGTTGCCCGCAATCACCTCGGCGTCGGGCCAGCTCGCTTTGATCTTTTTAAGCACCTCGATCACGCCCTTGGAGTGGCCGTGAGCCGTGTCGAGCACGATCACATCGCAATTCTTGTCCAGCAGCGCCGCGACGCGTTGCAGCGTGTCCTCGCCCGTGCCGACCGCCGCGCCGACCATGTAACGGCCGTGGTCGTCCTTGGCCGAATTGGGGTATTGCTCTGACTTCTCGATGTCCTTGATCGTGATCAATCCCTTGAGTCGGAACTGGTCGTCGACCACGGGCAGCTTTTCGATGCGGTTTTGGTGCAGCAGATCTTTGGCCTCCTCCAGGGTCGTGCCCGGAGGTACGGTGATCAGGTTGCGCTTGGTCATCACCTTGCTGATCTTCTGATCGAGGTCTTTGACGAACCGCAAATCGCGGTTGGTCAAGATCCCGACCAGCTTGCCCTTGCTGACCACCGGCAGGCCGCTGATGTGATAGCGCTGCATGATCTCGGTGGCCTCGTGAAGCTGCTGATCGGGCTGCATGGTGATCGGGTTGAGGATCATCCCCGATACCGCCTTCTTGACCCGATCGACCTCCAGCGCCTGGTCCTGGATCGGCATATTGCGGTGGATCACGCCCAATCCGCCGAACTGGGCCATGGCGATCGCTGTGCCGCTCTCGGTCACGGTATCCATCGCTGCCGAAAGCAGCGGGATCTGTAGCTCGATGTTGCGGCTCAGCCGCGTACGCAGCTCGACCTGGTTGGGGAGCACGTTGCTCTTTGCTGGCACCAGCAGCACATCGTCGAATGTCAGGCCGATTTTCAGCTCAGGCTGCAACATCTGTCACCTCTGGGATTAGTCGTTGTCCGAAGCCACACCATGCTTGTGCGGTTGGATTGATTCCGGTATGCGAATCGGCTGGTTGTAGACCTTGATCACGAAATCACGGCGCACGTCCTGACCGAAAAACTTGGCGATACGGCTGTACTCGCAGTTGATGCTGATCTTCTGGTTGGCCTTGGAGACGCTGACCGCGAAGTTCTGCGGCTCGACCCCCATCTCGACCGCCTTGTCTTTGATGTTCTGCTCGATCTCCGAGGCCTCGTATACGCCGGATTGCAGAACCTGTTCGTCGATGAAACGTTTGATCTCGAGGTTGTCGAAGTAGATCGGCAAAAACGTGTAACCGCCGTAGATCAACAACCCCAGGATCGCCAACAGCACGATGTTGACCCAATTGATCTTCCCCGATTGCGAGGACATCAGCTCACGAAATCGCATGGATTACCTCCCCCCGAAATTCGCTCCGCATTGTTCGATGCCGGCGCGAGTAAATGGTGCTCAAGTCTAGTCAAACGTTCAAAGGATCGTCAACCGACCTCCGGTCACGAATCGCCGTTGATCAACGCCGAACCGCCTGTCGGCCGCAAGCAGCGCCGCTCCCTCGAGCAGTCCGGCGTCGCTGACCGTCAGTTGGTCCAATCCCAGGGCGTCCAACGCCCCGAGCAACAGCAGGATTCCCGGAATTATAAGGTCCTCGCGACCGTGTTCCATCCCCGGAAGCATGCTGCGTTGCTCCGCGTTCATCGACGCGAGCAGGTCCAGCAGGCGCAGCAACGAGCCGCGACTCAGCGAGCTGCCGTGCACGAGTTCAGCGCGATACTCGCGCAGCCCCAGTTCCATCGCCGCCAAGGTGGTCGGGGTGCCGGCCACGGCCACCAACGCACCGCCCGCTGCGTCGTGCTCTCCGTTCAACTCGCGAACGATCTGCGCCATCGCCCGCCCGGCGGCCTGTGCGGCGCTCTCCAGCTGCGCGCGGCTGGGCGGATCGTCGTGCAGCTCGGCGTCGAGCAAGCTGATGCAACCCAGCTCCACGCTACGCGCCCGCCCCTCGTCGCTCCCCCACAAACCCAGCTCCGTGGAGCCTCCGCCCACGTCGATCAGCCAAAACGGCTCGACCGGACTCAGGTTTGAGCGCACGCCGCGGGCGGTGAGTTGCGCCTCAAGCGCGCCGTCGATCACCTCAAGGATAAATCCCGTGCGCCGCAGTACCTGGTCGATGAATTGCCCGGCGTTGGCCGCGCGCCTGACCGCGCTGGTGGCCAACGCAACGTGCGGCGGAAGTTTTTCTGTGTCGAGTTCCGTTCGTATTTGTTCCAGGCAGACCACAGTGCGCTCGATGGCCGCCGGACTTAAACCCACATCGGGGTCGAACCCCCCGCCCAGACGGGTGATCCCCTGCAGGCGCAGCAGCTGGTGAAGCTCGCGGCCCGCGACCCGCGCCAGCAGCAGGCGCACGGTGTTCGAGCCGATATCCAGCCCGGCGACCGTTGCGCTGCCTGCGTCGCTCACAGGCAAGCTCGAACTTGCACTACGACCGGCCCGGCGGACAATGCGGGTTTAATGTTGCTTGACATGCTACAATCTATACCAATATATTGACCCGAATCAAGTTTGTAATACCAAATAGGGTATTGATGGAGGTTTCCCGCTGATGACAAAAACCCTTATAAGACTTAGCCTTATCGCACTGATTGCCTGCGCTTTACTGTGGACCCCATTTCCGGCCGCGGCCAAGGATCTGACCGGAAGGCTCGGCGTGGGCTACAACAAACAGATCAGCACCCCGTTCATCAGCGACGACGTGGTGGCCCTGCCCGACTACTACATCGCCACTGACGAGCTTTCGGCCAAGTTCTGGTTCACCGAGATGTTCGGGATGAACATCCTCGCCGGGTTCAACTACAGCTCCTACGACGAGACCAAGGGCAGCAACCTCACCCTCGGTGGCAAGTTCCTGGCGAACCTGGTCCAGGACAGCTGGTGCAACTTCTACGTGGGCGGAGGCCCGGGCGTCTCGATCATCCACGTTGACGACGGAAAGCGCGACGACACCTCCACCGGCCTGATCCTGATGGGGTTCGGCGGCGTGGAGTTCTTCTTCCAGGAGCTGCCCAACTTGGGGTTCGACCTGGAGTTCGGTCTGCAATACACCGACGTGGGAAAATATCAGGGTATCGGCACCTACGGCGGAGGGTACGGCACCATCGGCTTCCACTACTATTTTTAGCCCGCACTATTCATAAATATTCTGCCGCGGCGAACAATCCGCACGCGAGAGCTGCGTCAGCCGCGGCCGATCAGACGAACTCGGCGCGCTGGGCGCTGTAGCGCTTTTGGCCCATGATCCCGGCCTGGACCATCGCCTCGATGCGGTTGTCGAGGGTCTTGACCCGTCCGGGGAAGTGCGCGGCGCCGATCTCGAGCAGGTTGCGATAGGCCCGGTCCTCGTCTCCGTCCGTATCCAGGGCCTCGATGATCTCCACGCTGCGTCCGCGTCCCTGGTGCCGAATGTCGGCCACCGCAGCACAGACCATATCCAACGCTCCGTCAAGGCCGTAGCATTTGGAGTATGAACGCATCGACTTGATCAACTTGTCGATGGCCACGCGCACCTGCACCCCGCGGTGGTCCGCATCGTTCTCGCACCAGTGCACCAGTTTGGCCGCCTGAATGATCTCGACCTGCTCCACATCTTGGCCCGAGGGATTGAAATATTGCATCAGCAGCTCGGTGGATGCATCGTCCTCCAGCTTCTGGTTCGCTCCCTCGATCTGGCGCACGATGCGGCCGTCCGCACAGGCCAAGTCGGGAAAATAGCGCGCCGCGGCCGGAGTCTTGAGCAGCTCGCGCAGCAGCAGCACGAAGTTGTCGTTGGGCGTGTGGGCGGCCAGCTGGTAAAAGCCGAAGGTGATCCGCGCCCGGTCGTAGGTGTTCAGGCACTTGAACAGCCCCCTGCTCTCGCAGATCACCGTGGGGTGGATCATGTAGGCCCAGTGCCCGTATTGCTCGCGATAGTCGTCGGGCTCGTAACGGCCGCCGTCGGCGTAGCGCGTGTTGGCCAGGCCGATCCGGCCCTCGTAGGAGACGCGGCGGCCCACGAAGAACTGCGGCCCGCAGTCCATTCTGGCGAAACAATCAGCCCCGCGGCGCTCGACCCTGCAGATGATCGCATCGCCCGTTCCGGTGGTGTCGTGGTGCGAAATATCACGCAGCGCCCTATCCAGGGCCTGCAAGGTAGCCGCGTCGAGCTCGCCGCTGGCGGCAAGCTGGTGGTCGAGCTGAAAATTCTTGACCGCCGTCGCGGTCTTGGGGCCGTAGTACCCTCGATATTTCCGGTTTGCGCCCAGGTCAACGGCGTATTGCGGCTTGGTCGCGGCCAGAGCGTTGAGTGCGTCGTGCAGCGCCTCGCAGCCCGAGACCCGGCCGCCGCTGGACTCGAGCTCGAGCAGGCCGGCCGCCACCAGCTTCAACGTCGGATTGTTGGCGAGGATCGGATCGATCAGCCTGACCGTTTGATTGGGCAACGGATCGTTCTCAGGGTCGGGTTGCGCAATGTCGAACAGCGCGCGCAACGCCGCATAGTCGATTTTCATCACGCGGGTCTTGGGATTCTTGTTGAACACGTCGGCCGCAGTCTGGGCCACCGCATCGCCTTGGCGCTTGTAATTACCCGAGGAGCAGTGGATGACTTTGGTCGGGAGACCGTCAACCACCTCGCTGACCAGACCCATGTGCCCCTGGTGATTGCCCCAATCCGGATAGACCACGATGTCCCCGGCCGCGGCGTCGCCCAGCTGCGCGCGTTCGAACAGTCCGCTGCCCGCGCTGCCGCCCCCCTGCCAGTAGCTGGTGGTCTGCATCCAGTGTCCGCTGCCCGGGGGCAGTTCGCGAGGTATGCCGATGGCCCAGGCCACGAATCCCGAACAGTCGCAGCTTTTGGTCAGCGCCTTGGCCGGATCGAATCCACCCTTGCCCGGCTTGTATGTAGTCTTTTGTCCAACAGCGCCGTGCGCCCTTTGCAGTGTAGTTTCACTGTCAGCCTGTGCCAGCAAATCTTTCCAATCAGCCATCTTCATGTCCTCATATCTAATTTGTCTGCATGCGGACTTTAATTTATATACCACTCGCCCGCAAGCTGTTTATTCAGGCTTTAAGATGTTTGTGGTTGCAGTTCGGGTTAACTATCCACTTTGGTATTTTTCACAGGCTTACCACCTGTGCCACCAGCCCCGGCCAAAGGGCTCGAGGTGTTGGTGGAGCCCCTGCTCGCTAAACCATTCGCCCTGCCCCTGTCCGCTGCCCGGCCGTGGAATGTAGGGACTCATGGCCGGGACCCAGCCGTAGGCTGTGAGCAGCATCGGATCCCCCTGAGCATTGCGCGCCAAATCGAGCAAGATCGTCACGTGTCCCATTCTTCCCGGGCTGGAGCTAGGCGGCTGCACGTAGATATCGCCCGGCATTAATTGTTTGGGGTCGACCAGCGACAGGTCGCGGTGCAACGAGGCTGACCCAGCAAAGGTGAAGACCTGTTGCAAATAGTCCTCGAACGCCTGCTCGCGCGAGTACTGCGGCCCCACCGCTGTTCCGTTGTGCGCGGCTCGCAACCGGCTGCCGTCGCTGGTGCACAGGTAGCGTACGCCGCGTAGGAAATCGGCGAATTTCATCGGCTGTCCGGAGACCGAGTTGAAGCTCACCTGCTCGTCGCGGCCCTGTTGTTCGTTGTAGTCGGCCCAGAGCATTATCGCCACATCCGCGCACTGGCAAAATCGCCCGCGTAGCGGCACGTCCAGCAAGTACGCCGGGGCGCTGGGCGGTTCAATGGGTCGGCCCGCATAATCCACGACCTGCGAGCCCTCGGGCTTTATCGCCAGCGATCGCACCCATTGCTGCCAGCCGTTGGTCGCGGCCGAACGCGTGAACCCCGCAGGCGGCCGGATGTCGGCCACAGTGGCCGCGGGATCGCCCCGGGCAACGCTCCAGGCCGTTGCCGCGATCAAGACCAACAGAACGACAATTAGTTTTCGCATCTCTTTTCGACTTCCGTTGACCAGTGCTTGTTCCATGCCACGATCGTCTGAGTGTATAACAGACTAAGTGTCGTACTCCCGCTGCACCCTGTACTTTCTCAGCGGCACGGGCAATACCGCGCGTGTTGCGCAGTGGATGGCGCGTCTGGCACAACAGCGAACCGTGGAGACCACGGCCGTGCCGATCAATCGCGCTCCGGACACGCCGTTTCCCGACGATTGCGCCCAAAACCTGGTCGGCCTGCTGATGCCGACCCACGGGTTCACTGCGCCGTGGGGAATGATCCGCTTCGCGCTTGGCCTGCCGCGCTCGAAAAACCGCCATGCCCTGGTAGCCGCGACTCGCGCGGGCACCAAGTTCGGCCCGCTGTTTCTGCCGGGGCTGGAAGGGACCGCGGCCTATCTGATCGCCTTGATCCTGGCGCTCAAGGGCTATCACCTTCGCGGAGTGCGCGGCATTGACATGCCCAGCAACTGGATCACCTTCCATCCCGGCTACTCCGAGCGCAGCGCGCTGGCCATCGGCGAGCGCAACCGGCCTCTGGCCGAGAAGTTCGTGGGCAACGTGCTCGATGGCAAGCGTCAGTTTCGCAGCATCGTGCCCCTGCTCTTGGGATTGCTGCTGCTGCCGGTCTCCATCGGCTACCTGCTGTTCGGACGTTTCTTTTTGGCCAAAGTTTTATTCGCCAGCCAAGACTGCGATGGCTGCGGGCTATGCGCGCAGAACTGCCCGTTCCAGGCGATCCGCATGCACGGCAAAAATCCGCGCCCCTACTGGAGCTTCTCCTGCGAGAGCTGCATGCGCTGCGTGTCGTTGTGTCCCCAACAGGCGATCCAGGGCGGCCAGTCCTGGGCCGTGCTGCTGTGGTACACGACCACGATCCCGGTAGGCGTCTGGAGTTTGAACCTGCTGGCGCAGCACTTGCCGTGGTTGCAAAGCCTGGAGGGCTCGCCGTTGTACTGGCTGATCCAGTACCCCTACTTCCTGCTGTGCCTGTTCGTGATGTATTGGATCGCCAATCGCCTCAGCCGCCTGCGCTTGATCAACGCCTTGCTGACCTACACCACCTTGACCCGCTTGCCCTGCTGGCGCAGGTATCGCGAGCCGCACACGCGGCTGCAGCGGCTCAACCAGGTCCAGCGGCCCGAGGCCGAAGATGGATGAGCGAACGATCGTGCGACTGCCCATCGACGGCGTGCTCGACCTGCACCACTTCAGCCCGCGCGATATCAAAACCCTGGTGCCGGACTACCTCGAGCAGTGCCGCGCCGCGGGCCTATTGCAGGTACGAATCATCCACGGCAAGGGGATCGGCAATTTGCGCCGCAGCGTACAGGCGATTCTCGAAGGGCTGGACTACGTTGAGTCTTATCGCCTGGCCGGGATCGATTCCGGATCGTGGGGAGCGACCCTGGTGCAGCTGCGGCCCCTCTGATTTGAATCATATTCCGCCGCATGTGCAGACTGTAATCTTCGCACATGACAAGCGCCGCACAACAACCCGATGACAAACGGGTCGACCTACAGATCAGCGGCCTGAGCTGCGCCTCGTGCGTGGCGCGGGTCGAGAGCGGCCTGCGCAGCACGCCGGGCGTTAAACTCGCCGCGGTCAACTTCGCCGGCGAGAGCGCGCAGGTGGACTTCGACCCGCTGGTGATCGACCTGGAGGGATTGCAGGCTGCGGTGGCGGCCGCAGGCGCCTATCGTGTGGTGGGCGTCAACTCTTCACAGCAACCCGATGAACCCGACCAGCACGAGCAGCGCGCTCTGAAGCGCAAGCTTCTGGTCGGCGTGGCGCTCTCGGCGCTGATCATGCTGCCGATGCTCGGCCGCTGGATTCCGCTGATCGCCGACCTGCCGCGAGGCACGCTGAACATCGCGCTGCTGCTGTTGACCCTACCGGTCTATCTGTGGGTCGGCTCGCAGTTCCACCGCGGCGCCTGGATCGCCCTGAAGCATCGCACCGCGGACATGAACACCCTGGTCTCGCTGGGCACCAGCGCGGCCTTTTTATACTCGGCCCTGGCCACGTTGCGCCCCTCGCTGTTCGGCAACGCGCCGGGCAGCCTGCCCGACGTCTACTTCGACTCGGCGGCAATGATCATCACCCTGGTGCTGCTGGGTCGACTGCTCGAGTCGCGGGCCAAGGCGCGTGCGGGCAACGCGATCCGCGCGCTGATCGGCTTACGGCCGCGCATTGCCCACCTGCTGCGCGACGGCGGCGAGCACGACGTGGATATCGACACCGTGCGCCCCGGCGACGAGCTGCTGATCAGGCCCGGCGAGTCCCTGCCCGTGGACGGCGAGCTGACCGCGGGCAGCTGCACTGTCGATGAATCGATGATCTCCGGCGAATCGATCCCCATTGCCAAAGCAGTGGGCGACGAGCTGATCGGCGCCACGCTCAACCTTGGTTCGGCATTTCGCATGCGCGCCACGCGCGTGGGCGACGAGACCACCCTCTCGCAGATCGTGCGCATCGTGCGCCAGGCCCAGGGCGCCAAGGCGCCGATCCAGCGCCTGGCCGACCGCGTGGCCGCGATCTTCGTGCCGGTAGTGCTCGCCGCGTCCGCGCTGACCTTCGTAATCTGGTACGTGCTCGGTCCGCAGCCGGCGCTGAGCGCGGCGCTGCTCAACGCAATCGCGGTGCTGATCATCGCCTGTCCCTGCGCCATGGGTCTGGCCACGCCCACGGCGATCATGGTCGGCACCGGGCGCGGCGCCTCATCCGGGATTTTGATCCGCAGCCCCGAGGCGTTGGAGCGCGCGCGGGAGATTACCGCCGTGGCCTTTGACAAGACCGGCACGCTGACCATCGGCCGTCCCGTGGTCAGCGACGTAGTGCCCCTCGGAGTGCTGAGCAAGGACGAGCTGCTGAGTTATGCCGCGGCCGTGGAGTCGGGTTCCGAGCATCCTTTGGGACGCTCGATCCGCGAACGGGCGGCGCAGCGGAACATCGAGGTTCCGCCCGCCTCGCAATTTAAAACTCTGCCCGGCCTGGGAATCGAGGCTCAGGTGCGCGGCACGCACGCGCTGCTGGGCAACCGCGAGCTGTTGAAGCAGCGCGGGATCGATACATCGCTGCTCGAACCGCAGGCCCGCGAGCTGACGGCCGCGGGCAACAGCCTGGTCTATTTGGCGCTGGACAAGCAGCTCGCCGGGCTGATCGCCGCGGCCGATCCGCTCAAGCCCGACGCGACCCAAGCGATCATCGGACTGCGCAAGATCGGGCTCGAGGTCTACATGATCAGCGGCGACAACCAGCATGCGGCGCGCGTGGTGGCCGATCGACTGGGGATCGAGCAAGTGTTGGCCGACGTGCGTCCCGAGCAAAAGGCCGACGCGGTGCAACGTATTCGACAGCAGGGGCACGTGGTGGCGATGGTGGGCGACGGCATTAACGACGCGCCGGCCCTGGCCACGGCCGACCTGGGGATCGCCATCGGCACGGGCACGGACGTGGCGATGCAAACCGCGCAGATCACCCTGATCTCCGGATCGCTTGGCGGCGTGCTGCGCGCAATTAAACTCTCGCGCCGCACCGTGCGCACCATCAAGCAAAACCTGTTTTGGGCCTTTGCCTACAACATCATCGGCATTCCGATTGCCGCCGGCGCGCTCTTCCCGCTGCTGGGGATTACGCTGCGGCCGATGTTCGCCGCGGCCGCCATGGCCCTGAGCTCGATCTCGGTTGTGACCAACAGCCTGCGCCTGCGTCACGCCAAAATTTAACAACCGGCTGCTGATTCAGCTCATACCTCGCCAACCGCCGTTGGCGCATCATCGAGACATGATTAAAAACGACTTCCGTCCTCAAGGAGATAAACGATGAGACGCAACACATTGCTAGTAGCGATCGCGGCCCTGAGCGTGATGTTGATCAGCGGCGTCGCCCTGGCCCGCGGCCAAGGCCACGGTTCAAATATGGTCCCCGATGAGCTGCAACTGAGCGCCGAGCAACAACAACAAATCGAGGCGATCTACCAGAGTCACTCGCTGCAGTTCACCGCGCTTGGCAACCAGGTGCGCGACCTGAACGTGGCGATCGACAACGAGCTGGCCAAGCAATCAGCGGACATGGCCAGGATCGAGCGCTTCAGGTCCGAACGCAGCATGGTCAACGAGCAGAAGATGATGCTCCAATATCAAGTGCGCGCTGAGATCGACAACGTACTGACGCCGGAGCAACGCGAGTACTACGGCGAGCACGGCATGCGCGGCTTGGGCCTGGGCCACGGCTCGGGCATGGCCTTGCACAACGGCATGGGCCAAGGCCCTGGTAATTCCCAGGGCTGCACGGGAAGAGGCAATAACCGCTGACCCTGCGGGTGAATCATCGGGCTCGCCGGGGGAAAGCTTCCGGCGGGCCGTTTGTTTGCCCCAAGCGCCTACTTTATCATCCAGTTGAAAACAGTTTTGGAGAACACTAGCGGATGAAGCTTGACGCCCTACGTAAATACTTCGCGGCCAAAGCCGGGTCCGAAGAGACGTTTCCGTTTGACGAGACAACCCTGGTGCTTAAGGTCGGTAATAAGATGTACGGTTTGGTGGGCCTGGAGGGCGACCCGCTGCGCGTCAACCTCAAGTGCGACCCGGACCTGGCCGAGCTGCTGCGCGCGCGCTACGAATCGGTAATCCCCGGCTATCACATGAACAAGCGCCACTGGAACAGCGTGATCCTCGACGGCTCGATCCCGCGCAAAGAGCTGCGCGAGATGATCGACCACTCCTACGACCTAGTGTTTCGCTCGCTGAGAAAAGCGGACCGCGAACGGATCATCAACGACTAAGCCGGTCTGTCCCTAATCGATTTTAAAATCCCATTTGCTTGGCCACGATCAGCTTCATGATTTCGGTGGTTCCGGCGTAGATCGTCTGAATCCGGCCGTCGATGAACGCCTTGGAGACCGGGTATTCGGTCATGTAGCCGTAGCCGCCGTGGAGTTGCAAACAGACGTCGGTCACGCGTTGGAACATCTCGCAGTTCCAGTACTTGGCCATGCAGGTCTGGGTGATGATCTGCTTGCCCGCCATGTGCTCGAGGATCAGCCGGTCGATAAACGTGCGGCCGATCTGCACCTGGGTCGCGCACTCGACCAGCTTGAACTGCGTGTTTTGGAACTTGCTCAGCGGCCTGCCAAAAGCGTTGCGCTGGCGCGTGTAGTCGATGGTCCAGTCCAGCACGCGCTCGGCCGCGGCTTGGGAGCCCAAGGCCACCACCAGCCGCTCCTGTTGCAGCTTCTGCATCAGGTAGAGAAACCCGGCGTTCTCATCGCCGAGAATGTTGTCCAGCGGAATGCGGCAGTCCTCGAAGAAGTGCTCTGCCGTATCTTGGGAGTGCATGCCGATCTTCCGCAGCTTCTTGCCCTTGACGAACCCCGACCGGTCGG
>JAVCCG010000142.1 GCA_030765605.1 Candidatus Alcyoniella australis | reverse complement strand
GGCCGATGTAAAGTTGCATTGGGCTGTCCTCCTCAAAGTTTGTGTCGTATGAGCACGTTTAACGTTTGAGGCTGTTTTATCAAACAGACCTCGAGGACAGCCCTCTTTCATGTATACGCAGCAAGGCACGCGAGCGGACCATAGTCATTGTCCAACGATGCGCTCCGCGACGCGGGATTGATCAATGTTCAAAGACAATCGCAGTGCGCGAGTTTCGGGCCGGCTCCAAGCCGGATCATCCGAGGGTGGACTGATGCGCTCAGTTTGCGGTGCCATGTGCCACGCCACGATCTATGACCGATAATCGTGCGGAATATTTTGTCTCGATGAACAATACTTCTTTGAGAACGCGCTGAACGAGCTGTCGCCCGGCTTCGAGCCGGGGCAAAACTCGCGTACGTGACCTGCATGTGGCTCGACGATAATCTCCGCGACGCGGCATAGATCGACGCTAAACGATCCGGGAAATATGCGAGCCTTGCAGCGGCTCCAAGCCGCCGCCGCGCAGCCTGCGATCTATCCGGCCGGGCGTTTATTTCCAGCGATTGAAGAAGTCCCGATCGCTCCAATAGATCTCGGTTCCTTGATCACCGACAAAGGTCACCTTGCCCTCCTCGTCTAGGTAGTCAACGCAGAACGCCTGTGCGCCTGCAACGTAGGTCACGTTCTGCGGATACGTTCCCAGATCCCAGGACTGGGCCTGCAGCGTATCCAGGTCCAGCCGGACCAGCCTGCGTTCCTGGGCCATCACCACGGCCATGGTCGAGTTTCCCAGAGCATAGCTCTCGAACTCGCCCTGGAAGCCGATGGGCACGGCCACGTTGCGTTCGAGGTCGACCAGGTTGATGTCGTTGCTCCCGAACTCGCCTGATCCGCTCTTGCCGATCACCAGCAGCCTTCCCTCGCCGATGAACTTCACCGGATCGTCGACACTGGAGCTGACGTTGACGCTCAGCGGATAGCTCTGTACGTCAAAGTCCGCCAAGTCCACGGTGAGCAGCATGTCCTCGCCGCGATCATAGAGCACGGCCAGGGAGCCGTCGTCGCTGAGCAGCACTCTCTCCGCACTGATTGTCAGGTCGATGTTCTCCAGCATCCCTTGATCCAGGTCGAGCACGCTCAGGCGCGAGAGTTCGGGGATCGTCAGCAGCGCAATGCGCGTTTCGGGGATGAACACGATGTCGCTGGCGCTGCGCTCGATGTCGATGATGTTGATCGAGGGCGCCAGCAGGTCCAGCACGTAGAGATCGGGCAGCTTATCGGCGAGCACCAGCGCCAGCTCGCCATCGGGGCTGATGCTCATCATACTGGGTTCGCGCGGATCCTCGGGGCCCAACGACAGCGGGAAGGTCGAGGTCTCCAACGTATCGAGGTCCAGGTAGACCACGCGGTAGTCCTTGCTCAGCAGACACCTGTCTCCAGCGGGAGCAAAGGCAATGTTGTCCGGCGTAAAGTCGATGGAGAGCGCCACGGCGCTGCCGGCCTGGGCGTCGACCACATTCATCTCGTAATAGTTGATTACTCCGCCCTCGCCGTAGTCCGCTTCCCCGGCGTTGGGATCGTAGAGCGCCAGTACGTGCACTCCGTCGGGTGAGACGATCAGCCGATTGGCGCTTTCGCCGACATCAATCGTCCTGACCACGCTTTGGTTCGCCGGATTGACGACCAGAATTTGATCGGCCGCGCCGTCGAGCACCGCCAGGGTCTCGCCATTGGCAACGGTTTTAATGTCAGCCAGTTCCTGGGCCGCGGCCAGCGATCTGTGGACCGTATTCGCCGGGTCGAACAGCTCCAGGGAGCTGTCGTAGGGATCGACGATCACCGCCCACTGTCCGGCGGACAAGGCTGCTCGATAAACGTACTCGCCGGCCTCCTCGCGTCCCTGGTCCTGCTCCTCTTCGGGGCAGGCGGCCAGCAGCGCGGCCAGAATCAGCACTAATAGAATCGCAATCATCCGTCGCATGCTTCACCTCCTTCAGGGCTCGATCTCGCCGTTGAGCAGAAACCCGGTGATCGTACGGATCTGCAGGTTAGTCGCGTCGACGAAACTGATCCGTCCCAGCGGGTGGTCCTGCAGCACGTAGGCCAAGTCGTCGGCGGCAATCACTCCGGCGTCCACCGGCTTGGAGGGCGAGCTGATCAGGTCGACGATGCCGCTGCTGATTCGCGCCAAGGCGACCTTCTTATGCGTGGGCAGCGGCACGATGCCGTAACGCCCCAGTTCGTCGAACGAGACGCTTGTGGGCTTCTGGGGCACCTCCACAGTGTTGATCCGGCCGTCATCGAAGTTCATGACCGAGAAGGCCTGTACTCTGTCGAAATACTCGTCAAGGGGATCGATCGGCTCGCCGTCTCCGCCCTGGTGGAACAGCACCGCGCCGGTGTCCCCGGGCGCAATGGCAACCGAACTCAGCGGTTTGAGCGTAAGGAAGGTCCGCAGCTCGCCCGCATCCACATCGAGCAAATGCACGCGCTCGATCTGCTGGGCGTTGGTGAACAGCACGGCCAGCGAGCCGTCGGCGGTCAGCTCGCCCGAGCCGATCACCTCGTCGGTGGTAAATTGCGTCAGCTCGAGGGTCTGGTTGTCCAGCACGTTGATCCGGCCCTCCTCGCGACAAATGATCAGCGAACAATCGCCCTGGGACGCGACATCGAGGTCCGTGGCGTAGCAGCCCAGCTCGATCGGCTCAATCGAGTAGTCGCTTAGATCCAGAGCCCGTACCACGGTCGAGCCGGTGACCATGATCAGCGCGTAACGGCCGTCGGCCGTGAGTTTGACTCGGCTGATGCGCTCCCCCTGAAGCACGTTGATTCCGCTGGGCAGACTGACGAACGAGCTGTCCGCCAAACCGATCAGCGCCAGATCCACCTCCGATGCCAGCAGCGCGTGATCGTTGACCGTGAACAACACCGAGTCCGGCGAGAAGCCGATGGCCAACGAACTGACCTTTGAAGCCGCGATGTCGGCGATCGAGACCTCGAAAAAGCCCTTGTCGCCACCCTCGTAGTGGTGATAGGCCAAAGCGTAACGTGCGCCCGGAGCAGCATCGAGCCGATTGAGCCCCGGCCGAAGATCGAGCTCGCTTACACTGTTGTCGTTGGTATCGATCACGCTCAGCGTATCGTCCCCGGTGTTGAGCGTGAGCAGCGCCGAGCAGTCATCAGTGGCGCGCAATACCTCGGGATGCCGCCCAACCTCGATCGTGGTCACCGCCAGGGTCTGGGAATCGATGCGGCTGAGGTAATCCTCTCCGGTATTGGGCACGTACAGTGCGCCGTCGCAGTAGACCGGCTTGCGGCCCAGATCGCTCTCTTCCTCGGGATCAGGCGGTTCGATGTCATCATCGTCGTCGGCCGAATCATCGTCGCCCGAATCGTCGTCGCCACTGGCGTCGTCGTCACTGGCGTCGTCGTCGTTCATTTCATCGTCATCGTAATCCTCGTCGTCGTCCGCGTCGGCGCCGTCGCCGCCCAGTCCGGAACAGCCCAATCCGCAGGCGATCAGACCGGCCAGGACCATCAGCGCGAGCGCAACCGTCCATTTAGCACGCATGCCACCCCCCTTATTGCCCCAGATTTTTCTATTTTTTCATCCGGACGCACGAATGGCGTCCTTTGCCTTATCGCGGATCTATCGAATTATATTAATTAAGTGCTGGTTGTTGTTCGTTACTTACACGCAACGACGCTAGTTGTCCTTGAGCATCACCGGCGAAATCAAAGAAATCATTAGGATCGAGAACATCATGCCCCAACGATTTTTCATTCTCTTCTCTTTCATTAGCCACCTCCCTGCTGATCCAACATGCATCCGGGTTAGCAATTTTCCCCGTTGCCGCGGATGCAATTCAATTTAATTAGTTTTAAGCAATTTAAGTGCCAGGCTCACCGATATATACGACAGTGTTGTTAATTAAGCATATTCTAAACTTTATATAGCGTATCAACTTTCGGTTTGGTAATAAATTTGTGAGCCTAACATCAGAATTTTGAGGGACAGCCCGCGGCGCGGCAGCCGGAGGAATCGGACCGTGCCTCTCTGAATGAGCATTCATTCATTTTATGCTTGACATAATAGCCTGCGCTTCATAGGATCCTTCGATTCGCCTTAGCGGGCGTTTCAACTAGACTGTTTGCCGAAAAGTCATCAAGCGATAATATGAGGAGGTATTCCCCGTGAGCAACGGTGAAAAAGTGATGAATCGCTGGTTGGTCGTGGTCGGGGCGATCATGATCCAGCTTTGCCTGGGCGCAATCTACGCCTGGTCGGTGTTCACCACGCCGCTGAAAGCGGCCGGTTGGACCAAGACCGAGACGCAGTACGTGTTCGCCGCGGGCCTGGCGCTGTTCGCCATCGTGATGGTGATCGCCGGACGCCTGATGCCCAAACTCGGACCGCGCAAGCTGGCAATGGCCGGCGGCGTTGTGCTCGGCGCGGGCTATGCCCTGGCCGGGCTGTTGGGTCCGCTGAACTTCTGGGTGACCTTCCTGTTTGTCGGCGTGGTCGGCGGCGCAGGCATCGGCCTGGCGTACGTGGTTCCGATCGCCGTGGGCATGCGCTGGTTCCCGGACAAAAAAGGCATGATCACCGGCCTGGCGGTTGCGGGCTTCGGCTTCGGCGCCATGCTGTGGGTCAAGCTGGCGGGCGCCTGGGGCCATTTGCTTGAAGAGACCAGCCTGGGCCTAAGCGGCACGTTCATCCTCTACGGCGCGATCTTCCTGATCGCGGTGGTCATCGGCGGCATCTGGATGGTCTTCCCGCCCGAGGGCTGGCTGCCCAAGGGCTACAAGCCGCCCGCGGCCAATGCTGCCGGCGCACCTGCGGCGGGCACGGTCGACTTTAACTCGGGCCAGATGCTCTCCACCCCGCAGTTCTATATGATCCTGCTGACATTCGCCTTTGGCGCGTCCGCGGGCCTGATGAGCATCGGCCTGATGAAGCTCTTCCCGTCCGAGGCGCTGATCGCCAACGGCATCGACCCGATCAAGGCCAGCGCCATTGCGGGCACGGCCATGGCCGTGTTCTTCAGCCTGGCCAACGGCATCGGCCGCATCGCCTGGGGCATGATCTCGGACAAGATCGGCCGCAAGCCCTCGATCATCATCATGATGGCCACCCAGGGCGTGTTCGTGATTCTCTTCCAATGGATGGCCGGAACCCCGGCCACGCTGTTCCTGTTCGCCACGCTGATCGGCTTTAACTTCGGCGGCAACTTCGCATTGTTCCCGACGATCACGGCCGACACCTTCGGCACCAAGTACGTGGGCCAGAACTACGGCTGGGTCTTCCTGGCCTACGGTATCGGCGGCATCTTCGGCCCGATCCTGGGCGGCAAGCTCGGCGACATGGGCAACTTCGCCCTGGCCTTCACCATCTGCGGCGTGCTGTGCCTGGCGGCCGCGGGCGTGATCAGCATGGTCAAGCCCCCCAAGCAGGCCTAAGCACCTAGCGCGATAGTCCTTACCAGGGCCCGGCCATTGCGGTCGGGCCCTTTTTTTATTTCCCTGAAAAAATCCTTCTCCCGCCTTATGCGTTGTGTTATTTTAATCTTATCCATGGGGCGGAGTTGAAATCATGAAGCACGAGGGGACCGCAAGCCGCCATCGCCGTACAATCCGACCAGCCTCCCGATCCTGGGCGCGATCACGGAAGTTCTTTCCCGCGCTGCTGCTGATCTGCCTGGCGATTGGCCTTCTAAGCTCTCCGGCGCTGGGCGACTCATCGCCCGGAGAAACCTACTTCGTGCTCGCCAAGTTTTTAATCAACAGCGATCCCGAGCCGCTGTGGGACATGTATTTTAGTGATTCGTATGAGGACGATTCCGAGATCTCCCTCGCCCTGGACAGCTCCGGAAACAGCTTTACATCGCGCTGCAACGACTATAATTCGTCGCTGATGAGTGTAAGCGCGGATGGCGGGGACCATTGGCAGCTCTGGATAAACGAACTTGTCTACGATCTTCTCCCCGCACCCCAGGGCGGCGTGATCACCACCGGCAATTCGGACGAGGGTTGGATGGAGACCTGTTCATACGACCAGGACGGCAACCTGCTGTGGACTGCAATCCCCGACCATCGAAGTGCTAAAGGAGAGGTGCTGGTTGCCGACGCTGACGATTACTTCTTCGCCCTTGGACAACGGACATACGGCCAAGCATGCCGGGCGGTTAAATACGATTATTCCGGCAACCAGCAGTGGCTCGCTACCATCCAAGGCTACGGCGATTATTGTCAACCCGAGGATGCGGCGGTCGACCACGAGGGCAACCTGTATTTCACCGGATTATTGATCGACGAGTCGGACCAGACCGGTTTCATCACGCTGAAATATTCCGCTGACGGCGTCGAGGAATGGGGCGCGACGTACGACAGCGGCCCAGGCAACGATTATGGATCGGCGATCGCCGTGGACAATCAGGGCAACACCTACGTCACGGGCATGGACGACAAGAGACATTGCAACACCTTGAAGTACGATCCCAACGGCGACCTGCTGTGGTCCGATGGTTTCTATCTAAACAACGGGGAGGATCGCGGTTCGTCGAAGTACTACACGAACCAGGAATCGGCCATGGCCTTGGACGATCAGGGCAACGCCTACGTTACCGGTCCCTGCTGTGAAAGCGACGATAACAATGTCTGTATGGCGTTGGTAAAATACAATCCCGATGGTGAGCTGCAATGGTCTGAATATCTGCCGGAGACCTCCTACCTGACAAGGTCGGCTCTCTCTCTCTCTCCCGATGGCGATTTGATCATACTCGGCGGAGAGTACCTGGGTTACCTGCGTTACAGCACGGACGGCGAGCTGCTCGAGACGATAAGCTATCTGCCGAATCTAGATTTTTCCTACATGGGCCTCAATGCGCTGACCGTTGACGACCAGTCACACGTCTATGTTGCCGGGACCATTTACATGCCCGACCAAGGCGGCGAAGACGATGATGACATCGATGATGATGACATCGACGATGATGACATCGACGATGATGATGATGACGATGATGATCACGGATTCTGGGAGGACGACAACGAGGACGTAGACGACAAAGACTCGGGCTGCTGCGGGTGACAAGCGGTCGATTCACAACAAATTCCACGTGCGCACGTAGATCCTTCGGCCAAGGGCCTCAGGATGACAATTGGCGCACGATATCAATGCTATATAACGCTGTCAGTCGTGCGCAGGCTGTCACCCTGAACGAAGTGAAGGGTCTACGTCCTACAACCACCCTACGTGAATTATAAACAAATTCCACGTGCGCACGTAGATCCTTCGGCCCTGGGCCTCAGGATGACAATTGGCGCACGATATCAATGCGATATAACCCTACACATCGCCCGCAGTACGTCATCCTGAACAAAGTGAAGGATCTACTTTCTACTCCCACGCCGTGTCAGGGTTAGCACCGACTCCCGCCTGCCGGTCCTGATCCCATCTTTTTTTCTCTTTTCCACAGAATAACTTGACCATACGGCGAATAAATATTATTAAAGGTGATCGTGGTAATTATGCAAATAGCCCTTGGTATAGCTGTCTTGGTTGTTACTTGTATTGGAGTCTTCTACTACGAACGCAAGCAGTATATTCTTGCCCATGATAAAGATAAAAATGAGCCCAAGACATTAGCACCCGATCCTCCCGTTGTTGAGCCAAAACCACCAACCACCTTCGACCTTTCCGCCATCTACACCACGTCCTCGTTCCATGGCCGGGAAAAGGAATTGGACGCGATCGAGGCGCTGCTGCAAGAGCATCGCGTGCTGACCCTGCTGGGCATGGGCGGCATCGGCAAGTCAGTGCTCGCGTGCAAGGCGGCCGAGCGGGCCAAGGACCGTTTCGACGCTGTCTGGGGCTTCAGCTTCAAGACCGACACAACCCTGCAAAATTTCCTCACCGAGATCGGTAAGCGGCTTCTGGGCAAGGGTGTAATAGAGGGGCTATCCGAAAAAGATCTGAAGGCTGGTGTGCTCAATGGCTTAGCCGATGCCCGCCGCCTGCTGATCCTGGACAACTTTGAGACCGTGCTGCACGCCCAGGAACACGGCGATACTGACGCTGACGCGCTGCTCGGGTTTCTCAACCGAATAAGTCCAAACGCGACCCTGCTGATCACATCCCGAGAGGCTCCCACGCATTTAACCGGAGAGAAAACTATCCAAGTTCCGTCCCTTGACCGAGAGCCTGCGGTGGCTGTCATTCGAGACGAACTGTCCATCAAGCAAGAGGACTATAAGGCTGCTGTGCTGTCCGAGATCGCGGACAAGCTTTCTGACCATGCTTTAGCCTGTCGCCTGATCGGCGGCTATCTGGCCGAGTCATCCCTGAAACCAGATCAGGCTGTTAAACAGGCGCGGAACCTGATAACCAAGGCGCACGCTGCGAACGTAGACCCTAGCCTCAGCAGTTTTGAGGGCTCTCTATCTCTGAGCCTGGACGCGCTCTCCGCTGACGAGCGCCGACTGATCGAGGCGGTATCGATCTTTCAGGGGCCGTTCACTGCCGAGGCTGCCGGATTTATAGCTGTGCTTGACGAGCCCATTCCAGTTCTCGACCGCCTCTGCCGCCGCAGCCTGGTCGAGTGCGGGAAAGTGCCGCACTACCAGAGAGTCGAGGTCTACACGATCCACGCGCTGATCAGGGAGACAATCTGGGAAAAGGCCGATCAAGACCGCTGGTCTGAAAAACTCTCCAAGTACACCTTGTTCATCGACCGCGATCTTGCAGCCGAAAGAGACATATCAGATACCGACTTCCTGGTCTCGGTCCAGCAGATGCTTCCCGACCTAGTCCGCGGCGCCCGCAGCTTGGGAAAAGATGGCGCGGCATCACTGGGCAATCTGGCAATCATGCTACAGAACCAAGGCGAATACCTGGAATCCATCCGCATGCATGACGAATGTAGGGAGATATTTGAACAGGCAGATGATAAACGTAACGTCGCCACCTCCCTCCACCTGATCGGTGTGATCCATCAGCTGCGCGGCGATTTGGACGCCGCACTGGAGCAATACCAGCAGGCGCAAGAGATATTCGACGAGCTGGGCGCTAAAATGGAGCAAGCCATCACCCTCCACCAGATCGGCATGATCCTCCAGCAGCGCGGCGATTTGGACGCCGCCCTGGAGCAATACCAGCAGAGCATCAAAATTAAACGCGAGATCGGCAACAAGGAGGGAGAGGCCAGCACCCTCCACCAGATCGGCAACGTCCATTATCTGCGCGGCGATTTGGACGCCGCCCTGGAGCAATACCAGCAGAGCATCAAAATTGAACGCGAGATTGGCGATAAGGCGGGAGTTGCTCGGACCCTCCACCAGATCGGCATGATCCATCAGAAGCGTGGCGATAACGCCGCCGCCCTGGAGCAATACCAGCAGAGCCTCGAGATCGAGATTGGTTTAGGGAATCAGCTTGGCATTGGGCAGAGCTATAGCACCATCGGTTTGTTACTCTTTGAGATGGGAAAAAAGGATGAAGGACTTAAGTTAGTTCAGCAGGCCCTGGAGATCTTCGAGCGCATCGGAGCCAAGCCCAATGTCGAGAGGGCACAACGCAACCTCGAAATTCTGCGCGGCAAGTTGTAGGACGTTTTACGCCAATTCACATCAAATTCAGCATACGTGAAGTAGATCCTTCGGCCCGGGGCCTCAGGATGACAGCTTGTCGTATGATATCAATGCGATATAGCGCTGTAAGTCGCGCGCGGGCTGTCACCCTGAACAAAGTGAATGGTCTACGCCCTACAACCACCCTGCGCCAATTATAAACAAATTCCACGTGCGCACGTAGATCCTTCGGCAGGGCCTCAGGATGACGGTTTGTCGTATGATATCAATGCGATATAACGCTATCAGTCGCACGCGGGCTGTCATTCTGAACGAAGTGAAGAATCTACTTTCTACAACCACCAATCGTCCATTATAGACAAATTCCACGTGCGCACGTAGATCCTTCGCCTGAGCCTCAGTATGACGGTTTCTCGTATGATATCAATGCGATATGACGCTATCAGTCGCACGCGGGCTGTCATTCTGAACGAAGTGAAGGGTCTACGTTGTAACGCCAAATTTCACCCGTCATGTAAGATAGCGTTTGACACACCTCCCCATCCCCTGGTAAAATATAAAGGTGCTCATTGAAAACTGAATCTCGGACGGCGATTGGAAAATTACGCCTGAAGTCGTGTAGTTGACATAATGTTT
>JAVCCG010000141.1 GCA_030765605.1 Candidatus Alcyoniella australis | reverse complement strand
TCTTCAGGCGCACAATGGTCAACGTTATACAGCCTGGCTGGACGGATCGGTTTTATGCAAGCCTGGTCCTGGGCCATGAGGCTCGCCTGGCTGAAATTCCGTAGGGCTCGCAGAGCCGATCCGCTGTTCGATTTCTAACCCCGGAGGATTCGTCCCGCGTGCTTTACCATGTCTCGAAGCAGCTTCCCCATTAAGCGCATCACTTAGGATACGAGTTGGGCATTCCCTCAACAAAACCATTCATGAAATTACGCCACAAGGGCAGTTGGTCGTCGAGACAGTTCATCTCCGCAGTGTTCCGCGCGCTGTCAAGGACCTGCTCTAAATTCCCCTGGTTGTAGATAATATAACCAGCCCAATGCGCCAGACCCTCGGCATCCTCCAGATCTACAATCCACCCGTTAACACAGTGCTCCACCAGCTCAACAGCTTGACCGACTCGAGTGCTGACAAGCGGTACGCCGCTGGCCATGGCTTCCAATACTGCCTTGGGCCCTCCTTCCTCCCGGGAGGCAACGATATAGATATCCAACGCGTGATAGATATCCGCCATCTCCTCGTATCGTTCCACAAATATATGCTTGTACTCTATTCCCAATCTTTTCAGCCCGTTCATGACAAAACCTCGCGAGGGACCGGTCAGCAACACACAAATATGTGGATTATTTTCTCGTAAAAGTTCGATCGCCTTCAAAAACACATCCGGTCCCTTAACCATCTTGGGCTCGTTGCCTTCACCCCAACCACAGCCATCTTTCTGAAACGATCCAATGACAATCGAACCATCGGGAATGCCCAGTCGGGCACGAATCGATTGTCTCTGCTCAGCGTTCGGCCGCCTAAACAGTCCGCTATCCACACCTATCGGGATCAGAAACACCTTGGCAGGATCAATGCCGGAACTAAGTATCAGCTCCTTCATCCTGTTATTTGTGACTTGAATCCGGTCCAGGCGTTGATGCATCCGGCACAGCCCATCAAAGGATTTGTCAAAGGCGGGCTCGCCGCAGCCTGGCATTCCATGGTAGTAAACTGTCGCCAAACGGTGGGAACTTCTTTCCCAATAATCACTGAAAAACAGTTCATAACGGTTGAAATGGAAGACCGCTTGTTTTTTTGCGTAGGGTAAATATCGTGTATCAGCGACCTGGCAGCCCAGTTTATTGCAGATACTGTTCAACGCCCTGGCCTCTTCGGATAAAACCCATAAGGCCCTGTCCTTCAACAAGAACAATCGGGAATACTGTGGCCAACGCCTGACGCTCGGCAGAGAAAATATCGCCTGCAATCTTCTCATTTAATCGCTCGCATTACATACCGTATCATTTTGGGTATATTGTATCCTATCCACCATCGATATCTAGCAAATCTTGAAGTAGAAGAAATGGTTGAATCGCCATCATTCACCATACGGATAAAGATCTTTTCGTATCTTTGTGCCGCATCTTCTGCACTATACTTATACTCAAGCACACGATCGCTTAACATCTTGTATGTATCTCTCGCTTCGATCAACCGCTTTTCAAAATCAACTAAATCGAACCCGATCCCATAATCTACGCAATATTCAGGCAGCGATCCGCTTTTCAAATACAATACGGGCAAGCCACAGGCCATGGCTTCAATGTAATGGTTGCCACCTGCTTCATGTCGCGCCGCCGATAAATAGAGATGCCGACTTTTCAGCTCCTCGGCCAACTCAGGCCCGTGCATCGGGGCCAGTCTCTTGGAGTTTTTAAATTCGAGGCCTAACGGCACGTTGCCGATCACGGTAAATTCAAATAGATTGCTGTACGGTTCAGTACCGAGCAACTGGTCTAAACGTTCGTAAATATCGAAGCCTTTTAAATAATTCGATGACCAGTGATGTGTGACGACCTTCATTTTCTGTCCAGGTTCCCAGGTGGCTTTTTCGGTGGTATTAAAGATCGATTGGTCGGCCGCGTTATGAATCACGCTATTTGGCTTGTCCTGCGACCAGCCGTGCCCGACAAATACCTGCTTTAAGAATTCGCTAACGAACACCGTATGATCGGTCAAGCGGTTGATTTTCATAATCGTGCTGTTGTTTCCCAAGTCAGATCCGCGCTGTTCGTCGCAGGTATTCACCCTATGCACCACAATTGTATTGGGAAATACCAACAGATAACGTTCTATTTCCTGAGATCTAAAAGCATTTATTCTAGCATTGTCGTTGGCGATTGCTATTAAGACTACATCCAGTCCGGGTATAAGCTTGCGGAAAAGTTCATGCCCCTGTGCGACCAGATATTTTTCCAGGGCCTTCAGGAATTGATTTCCACCGCCGTATGGCCCATCGATCCGCTTGGCGTTTATTGCGATGCGAAGCTTCACTCTTTAGCTCCAGTTTCTGATATTAGTTTCTCTGCCAATTGCTTCTCCGCATTTATTCCGAATCCAGTTGTGAACTTGGTGTAAAATGGATGCTCGGCAAGTCCGTGCCGTGCGTCGCGTCTCAGAGCCATGTGCTTTGTTCGGGCTACAATTCCCTTGATCCGTTGTTGAAGAAAAGTGGTCCGCGGACGCCCCTCTTTAATTCTCTGATGTAAGTAGGCGCGAATGAAATCCAAAAGAACGCTCCAAAAGTACCACTGTTTTTCAATTAAAATATCCGACCACCCCGACTGTTCCAGGGCTTTGAGCCAAAAAGTATCCGTATATCGGCCATAATCGTCCGGGTCGCCATGAATCGGCACTAGAAACGGCACACAGATAAGCATAAGTCCTCCAGGCTTGAGCAACCTCCAAGCCTCCCTTAGTACCGACATCGGCTCCGGCACATGCTCCAGCAGCTCCGAGCAGATCACCGCATCGAATGTATTATCCATAAACGGAACGTAGCTCGCATCCGTCTGTACATCGGGGAGCTTGTCAATGGACAGATTCGCATATACAACCCTCAAGCCGTATTTCTCAATATCGAACGCACCGCGCTTTCGTATTTTATTTCCTCCGAGGTCGAGCACCGACCCAGCAATTGGAATCAGCGATACATTACGCGACAAATATTCATCCACATAATAGCGTCGCAGGCTGTAGTCCAGTCGATTAAACATCTTTTTAGGGACAACATTCTTCGATGGCATTGTATTGTTCATTTAGGTTTTCCAGGCGATTTAGCCAAATAATCCTCGGCAAACTCGATCCACTGCTGTGGGTTCATGCCGTTCAATTTTTTGCCCTCTGATTTCACGATGCCTCTTCCCAGGTGCAGGAAAATAATGTTGTCGTCATCATCAAATGAACGATCCACGTTCAAAGATCGGAACGGCGAATCTCCGGGGATATTACTTGCCAGCTCCGGCTGCCATAACGTGTTGCGGCAGGCATAAACCTGATAGCCGGCTTCTCTAAGCGCAACAGTCACCCTGTCGCCGACATCCAATCGCGGAAGGTCCGGGAAAAAGCCGACCTTCAATTGTGTTAGCAACTGAAAATCGACAAGACATCCCAATACATGCAGTACGCCTTGCTCAACGCGGGCAGTATCCATTCTTACTCCCGCGGCCCGCACTGTATCGTTAATCTTGCCTTGTAAAAAGCCGAGCCAGCCGAAAGTCGCGGGCATTGTATCCATGTGCAACGTCATTATGTACCTGGATTCATTGTCGATCAATTTCGCGGCGATTTCCAGGGCCGCTGCATTGGCATAACTGCCGCTATGCTGCTTTGAACTCAGCTCGCGCCACGGCATCAATCGCCGATGCAACTTCAATTGACTTCTCGGCTCGGTCCGATTCAAGACCACATTTATATTGGGCCAATCGAGCAGCCACTGCGCGTTCTGAAACGGTGAGTTGTTGTCCACAACCCAAAGCTCATAAGGCACAATGGTAAAACGCTGTATACTTTCGATGCAGATCTTTAGTATCTTCCGCGACAACTCGTTGGGCTGATAACCTACCACAACGAGCCTTGGCGCTTCGGCAACGGCATGAGATTTGCGGCAAAGCTGTATAGCGTATAAACGGCGATCAATCTCCAGTTTGATAATCTCACATTTTTTTATCTTCTCAATACTCATCTTCGTTCTACTTTTTCAATCGTTCTTCCGTCCGACGATCATCAAGCTGTCGCACCAATCAATTCGATAATTTTTTGACACTATTTTAACAATGAAGCGCTCAATAGGATTGCGCGTCAGATGCCTCTTAGTATATCGATAAGGTTGCGGTTTTGAGAAGCCAACCATACTTAGCAGGCCATACAAATCGCCCAACGGCCATGCGGTAACATGCGTAGCATCCCCCCACTGCCTTACGGGGTGTTGTGCATTTGGTACCGTCCCGATAAAGTGTCCCCCTATTTTCAATTTTTTATAGACAGCTTGCATCATCGGTATCGCTTCGCTTATCGTTAAGTGCTCCAGAAGCTGATTGGCAACGATGATATCGAAAAACAGAGTTTCCGGGATGTCGCTAAAATTATCAAAATTGAATTCTCCCACCGGATCATCATCCATTGAGAAATATTGATGGTTAGTCAAACCCAACGAGGTTTTAAGCACCTTTTGATGACCCGCGCCCACGTCCAACAGAACACTGTCCGGCCCTAAATATTCACGTAATTTATCTCCAGGAGAAACTATCGGTAGGTTGAATACTCCATGAAATCTCTTAAAACACTCCGTGCGCCATTGCGTCAACTCACTGTATGAGTATTCTTTTATCGTCATCATGCACAGCTCTCCTTACTCATTTACCTTTTGAATTATTGGAACCACCGCAATCTGAAATTGCATCCCAATTTTCAACCGGAACTATATCTGACCATTCATTTTCCATTCTAATAATCCCGACTCCATCGTAAACTTTTTCCTCCTTCCCGACAGGGGCGATCGTAAAAGGAAACCCTTCAACTGCAAATACATATTTATCATGAGAATTTTTAGCGTTAATATCGATATAATAAGACCCGGGCAAAAGTGGGCCGTGCGTACGAACGGATATCAAATAAGTTTTGTTCGAATCGACGCGTATCGGCTGTTTGCCGTTGTGTGTGCTAACAAGGGTTGCGATGCGCGTTCCATCCTGTGCACGGAAAACCAAACCTATACGATAACTCCTCGAATCATTCTGAATCCTGAAAAATATTCTGATCTCTATTTCCTCGTCCATCAATACCAGATTTGTAATCACGCCTTGGCTGTTCCGTATCTCAACTCTATCGATATCGAACTCCTGTGTCATACGGGTCTTTCGATACTGAGAAATATCCATAGCATCTTGATCCGGTCCGACAACCTGTTCGAGGTATGAGTGTATTACCAAGTCGACCTCGCCCGTCTTGGATATACTTCCATTTTCTATAATCATCCCTCGTTGGCAAAGTCGCCTGACCGTTTGTAGATTGTGGCTGACAAATACAACCGTGCTACCTGTTGCAGCAATATTCCCCATCTTTCCCAGACATTTTCTCTGAAACGCCTCATCGCCCACGGCCAGCACTTCGTCGACCAGCAGGATCTCGGGCTGCAAATGCGCGGCCACGGCGAACCCGAGGCGGATCTTCATCCCGCTGGAGTAGCGTTTGACCGGCGTGTCGATAAAGCGGTCGATCTCGGAGAACTCGACGATCTCGTCGTATTTGGCCGCGATCTCGTCGCGGGACATGCCCAGGATCGAGCCGTTGAGATAGATGTTCTCGCGTCCGGTGAGCTCCATGTGAAAGCCCGTGCCGACCTCGAGCAGCGAGCCCACGCGGCCGTGGATCTCGGCCCGGCCCTCGGTGGGAGTGGTGATCCGCGAGAGAATTTTTAAAAGCGTGCTCTTGCCCGCGCCGTTGCGGCCGATAATCCCCAGCACCTCGCCGCGTTTGACCTCGAACGAGATGTCCTTAAGCGCCCAGAGAATCTGGTCGTCGGGCGGTTTTTCCTGCGCCTGCCGATGCAGCACTCGGCTGCGCACAAAATCGCCGATGTTCTCGCTGAGCAGATCGTAGGCTTTGCGCATCGTGCCCAAACGGTAGCGCTTGCCCAGCCCCTCGACCCTGATTGCGATGTCGTCATTCATTGTCACACCACGTCCGCGAAGCTGCTTTCCATGCGACGGAAATAGTACGATCCGCTCACCAGCAGGAACGCGACGATCAGCAGCGACGCAGCGGCCCCTCCCAGCGGCGGGAACGGATAGTCGGTAACCGCCCAGCGGAATCCGTCGATGATAAAGGTCATCGGGTTGAGCCAAAACAGGAAGCGCCACTTCTCGCCCAGCACGCTCAGCGGATAGACGATCGGCGTGAGAAAGAACCAGATCTGGATCACGAACGGCACGATTTGGCCGATGTCGCGGTAGCGCACGTTGATCGCCGAAAGCCATAGCCCGCAGCCGACCGCGGTCAGCATCGCCAGCAGGCAGAACGGCAGCATCCAGAGGAATCCCCAGTTCGGGTAATAGCCGTAGAGCGCCAGCAGTCCAAGCATAAAGATCACGCTGACCACCAGGTCGACCAGCGCGGCCAGCGAACCGCTGATCGGCAATATCGCCCGCGGCGTGTAGATCTTGGTCAGCAGCGGTGAGTTGGCCACCAGGCTCAGGGTCGAGGTGCCCAATGCCCGCGAGAAATAGGTCCAGATCACCAGTCCGATGAAGGCGAAGATCGAGTACGGGATCTGCTCGCCCTCCATCTTGATCATCCTGCCGAAAATCAACGTGAACACGACCATCGTCACGAACGGCTGGAGAATCGCCCAGGCGATACCGAGAAACGACTGCTTGTAGCGCACCTTGATGTCGCGCCAGGCCAGGAAGTACAGCAGCTCGCGGTATTGCCACAGCTCGCGCAGATCGATCGCTTCCCAACCTTTGGGTGGCTCGATTACGGTTATCGAACGATTGCTCATTGCTCTCAATTCTCGCTCCCGTCGAAGACCCTGCGGCACATCAGCTCGAACGAAATCGCCATCCCCAATCGGTAGACCCTGATTCGCTGTTGTTGATAGGGCTGGTTTTGCATCACCTCGGGCAAGCCATCGAGCATTTCGATCAGATAGTCGGCGTTGAGGATTCCTCGATGCCGTAGCCGCTCGCTGCCGAAAATCCGCCTCATCCAGTCCGTGCAGTCGGCAAAAGCCCACTGCGGGTAGTTGCGTCCCGGCTCGGTCGGCAATCGCAGGGCCGGGATCGTGTCGCCAAGCAGGCGATCGGCGGAAAGTCGGAGGCGATTGCGCAGTCGGTCCCAGGCGTTGCCCTCGCCCAGCGATGATCCGCTCCCCTGCCAGGGCACCTTGGCCAGGTTTGGGAATTTTTGTGAAATCATGCCGATCTGCAAACGCCTACCAGCCCTGATCTCGAACGGCAACGAGCATACATAGTCGATCAGATTGTAATCCATAAATGGACAACGCAGCTCGTAGAAATCTCTCTCAGCCGCCATCAGGTAGCTGAAGAACTTGCGGAAGCGGCTGTTGAGCGTAAGGCCGTCCACCATCAGCTCACTGGGCAATGCAATGAAGCGATCGAGCTCGCGCCCGAATGATCGTCCGTAGAGACCGTCAAGTTGAGCGTACGCCTCGGGCGTGAAAAGGCGTTGATAGTCGGCCTGCGAAAATCCTTTGCACAGCCGCAGGCGGAACAGCGCATCGAGCTTCTCGCGCTTTTGTTGTGGATCGTTTTCCGCGTAAAGCCCCTGATCGCTGGTGTCCAATCCGAGGAACGCGCCGCCGCCATGACCGCTGAGGTGGACGTCGATCAATTCTGATGCCGCTGGGTATACGCTAATTCCGTGCGAATGGAACGGCTGGACGATTCCCTCTGTCGCAGCGATGAATCCTTGGGCATGCTCGACGATCCAGCGTCCGTTCTCCAACGGAAACCGGTGGTGCCTGCCGCCGGTCAGCGCAGCCAGTTCCGCGCCCCATACCATGTCGCGGCAGCCGGGAATGCCGTAGGTGAATGAGTCGAACTCTCGCCCGCTACGCTGCAGGCAACCGGCGATCAGTCGGCTGTCCAGACCGCTGGTGATGTACAGGCCGTGTCGTAGTCCATCGGAGCAACATCCGTCCACCGCCGTTTGCAACAGCTCGTCGGCTCTGTCCACCGCCGCATCGAAGCTCTCATCCCTGCGGATCTCGATCTGCTCGATGCTCCAGTATCGACCGACCTGTATCGCATTGTCCGATACCCTCACCGTTGAACCGGCCGGCACCAGCTGCACGCCACGAAGAAAGCTGCGGTCGGCAAGCAGCATCTCGTAGGCGAAATAATCGGCTACCGACTGCCAATCCAACTCTTTTCCAAACTGCGGATCGATGGCGACCAGCGCGGCCATGGTCGAGGCAAAACAGACCGATTGATCGTTGCTCGCGTAATACAGCGGCCTGATACCGAATCGATCGGACTGCAACAGCAGCGCTGATCGGTCCGGGTCGTAGATCGCCGTCGAGAATTCGCCCTGAACGAGCTTGACCCAATCTTCGCCGTGCTCGCGGTAGAGTGTAGCGACCAACGTCGCCGGATTTTTATCAGGATGTATCGCCGCGCATCTCCTGAGTTCGCCGTCCACCGCGACCAGCAGCCCCTCATCGCCATGCAGCAGGCTTGCGCCGGGAACTGCTCTGTTGCGGAATATTGCTGCAACGCCAAAAGAGTCGACTGCCTGGGAATCGATGCTCTGATCGTCCGTGCGTCGTATCCTGCGCGAGCCCGAGTTCAGCCGCTGCTCAATCTGGGCCGCGTTCAGCGAGCTGTCGAACAGTCCGGCTATGCCCGGCATAGGGCTTCCCAACGCGGCAATGCCCGATCAAGTATGCGCGCTGCCCTTTGCTGCCAGCCGTATTGCGTACTCGATCGGCAGCCGCAATCGGCCAGGCGCTGAGCCAACCCAGAGTCGTTGCGCAGCAGTTCGATCGCGTCGACCAGGGAGTCTACGGAGTCCGATTCCACAAGCAGCGCGTTTTGCCGATCATGCAGTACCTTGGTCAATACCGGTAGGTCGGTGGCGATTATCGGCCTGCCCGCGGCGAGGTACTCGAACAGTTTGATCGGCGAACAACGCTCGGCATGATGCGTGCCCGCGCTGTATTGCATCAGCAGGGCATCTGCGGCGAACTGGTAGATCGGTATTCGGCCGTTGTCGACGAAACCACTAAAACGAACATTCGTCACGCCTTGCCGCTGTGATAAATTTCGATAGTGACGCACGTCTTCGTCCCAGCCCCCGACGATCAGGAACCGGACATGCGCAAGACGTTTTGCCACCTCGATGATCAGTTCGATACCGCGGTCCCTGTAGAGGTGACCGGTGTAGACGCAGAGGAAGTCATCGGCATCCAGGCCGAGCTCGGATCGTGCCTCGGACTTCGAGAGCGGCTTTCGATACAGCTCGAGGTCCGCAGCGTCGGGCTCGACGATCAGACGGTCTTCGGCAATGCCCGCCTCGATGAATCCCTGTTTGAGCACATCGACCACTACAACAATCGCCAACAGCTGCGGCTGACAAAACAGCTCACGGTATTTGTGCAGGTGGGCGATCTGCTCCCAATGGATGTGGGTCTCCAAAATCGTGGGCAGGCCGAGACGAACGGCGACGATTGCGGTCTCGGGCTTGCGTGTAAACACCAGGTCCGCGCCGGCGGATCGGGCATAACGCGCCGCCAGATTGTAAAACCATTTCGGCGGCCGATATTCACGGTTAAATGTATAGGTTCGCTGGAAGGGCAACAACGGCAGATAGCGCACGTCAAGCGGACCGGAAAGGCCGTACATCTGCTGCAGGTCAGGCGGCTCTTGAAATATTCTCGCCGGCATCCCGCACAGAGCTACGCAGCTGAGGTTTGGCAGCAGCTTTGAGTACGCGGCTGACATCTTGGCGACCTGGATCGTGTTGGCGGCGATCGACGGGAAGTTGCCCGCGGTGAGATACATCGGACGTTGCGGCAAACGGCTCATGGCAACATCCCGCTTGCGGACAGGGCCTCCAGCGTGGCCTCGGCGGTCGCGCGATGGCCTTCTGCGTTGAAGTGGCCATCGTACAAATCAGAACCGTTTTCGATCAGCCGACGGAATATCGGTGTCAGGTCGAGGTAATCGATCTGGTGTTGCTCAAGGATCCGGATGAAGCGCGCGTTGGGTAATTCGCGATCAAAGAGCGCCTGGTCGAGGTGAAACGATTCGACCGCCTCGCGCCATGCGTCGTGGTTCACCTGTAGTTCTTGGGGTACGAGGATAAAAAACAAGCCGCAGTCCATTGCTTGCGCAGTCCGTTGGATCTGTCCGATGAGCGAGTCGGTTCGCTCCCAGGCCAGCTCGATCGGCTGCGGGACATCGCGGTTCATCAGTTGCAAAATGTGGGGCGAAACGTTGATCGAGTCCAAGGCCGTGGGTTTGGGTTGATGTCCGCGGCCGGGATGTTTGACCTCGATCGGTATGCCGTTAATCTTCCACCAGATAATCTTCAGCCGCCTGCCGTAGAATCGCGTAGCGTAGGAATGCACGTACAGGAAGTCGGCCAGACGCTTTGTCGCAGGTTCGACCCGTTCCTGGTTCGGCTGTTCCGACTGTCCTTGATAGCTGTTGTGCCACTTGCCCTCTGAGTCAACCCGGCGAATGATCAGCTCTCCGTTCTCGCCCACATCATTGCCAAGGTAGGCCTGGATAATCACCAGATCAGGCGAATACTCACTACCGAAACGCTCGATCAGCGCCTGTTGCTGCCGTTGGCAATATCCGCTTACTCCAAAGTGAAAAACCTCTAGCTCGCCAGGTTGACAGCGCTGTTCCAGGCGTTGTTCGATTAGATGATAGAAGCTGTTTTCACGACCGATGCCGCCGTGAGCCTTTGTAAACGAATCGCCCATTGCAAAGACGCGAATTGCGTTCTCCGACTTTTGCAAAACCAGCGGTCTGGTGCTTTCGTGCCAAAAATACTGTTCCTGCACCGGCCGCCAACCCAGCACTTCGTCATCGACGTAGTTCCCCTTTGATCCGAAAAGGGAGATCTTGAATCCCTGCGGGTCTTGGGCGCGCAAGACGATCTCGGATATTAAACCGACCAGCGCCAATACAGCGACGATGCTCAGCAATGAGAAAAGATAATCCTTGGCTCGCTTGCTGATCATCTTCCACCACGCTCATGCGCCGTCATGATAAGCCCATTGTCCATTGATCAGCATGATCCGCGACTTATCGGCGCCCAATGATTGCAGCCTGTCGATCAACTTTTCGTCGGGATTAAGCTGCGCGAGCAGCACAGCTTGGTAGCGCCCCTCGTCAAGCCGCTCCAGGGGTTTGACCTGCTTGCGCGCTACCCGCTTAATCTGGGTGCCTTGCGAGTAGATCCCATCAAGCCTTAGTTTGGTGTCGAGCATGCACAGCAGGGCTATTTCGAGTATCTCGCCCTCTCCCACCAGCGCTACGCTCTGAACGCCGCTGCGTTCGATCTCGAGCAATGCGCGGGATATTTTGAACTTCAGGTCGGAGTAGAAATCGACTGAATCGCGCATATAGAGCATGGTCAGCCGCGCTTTTTCAGAGATCCCCTTTGGCGTGAGGTTGTACAGAATCCGGTTGCGCGGCATGGTCAATACCATCACGTGGCCCTTGTTGACCAGACGCTTGAGATAGGCATTTGTCATGCCCAGCGCCATGCCGACCTTGTGTGAAATATTGCGCTGGGACTGCGAGCCGTCGAGCTCGATCTGCTCCATGATCGCCAGCGTATTGCGATAATCCTTTTCCACCGCTCCTCCAGCTTTGGATGCTAGCACCGCATTCCATTGAGGGTCAAGCCTTATCGTTCACATTTTGAACGCATGACTACGTCCCTCATCTTCTGTTAGCATTGATCGCGAACTCTAATATATCGGATTTGTGAAGTTGCGATTGCTTCCTCTGCTTCTGCTGCTGATCACACTGCTCGCATTGCCGTGCTGCGTTGATCAAGCCGATGATCCTGTTGATGACGATCAGCACGATCCGCCAGAGGGTGAAGACGACGCTGGGCAAAGCGACGACGAGCCATTTGAAATCGTCTTTGTTGATAACGGCGTACCACTTGCCGTCCGAATCAATGGAGAGCCCTGGCTAAAGGGTTCGGGTTATCTAGAGGGCAGCGGACGCTACAATTTTCTTCACGGCGATCATGGATTGAATCAGGGTGATTTTACGATCAGCGTCACCCTCAGCGGAACGAATCTCCAACGCTCCTCTGCGTCGATTGTAATCAACGGCAACAGTCGCTTTATTCTCTCGGACTTGCTGGACAGGGCCGTGCTGCAAGGTCCGATGTTTAATGCCGACCGGGTTGAGCTTCCGCCCCTTAATCTTGATTGGAACCAGGCGATAACCGTAGAGCTGGTTCGTTCAGATATTGAACTACTCATCCGCGTTCAACAGCAGACGGTTTATTTAATGAACTTTCCCGGCGAACTGGGCACGATCGGTCTCTGTCCTTCAAAAGCCACACTAAGAGTTCACGATTTCCGAGCTTACGGATACCTCTACCCGCTTAGTGCTGAGCCTTACCAGACCGACATCTTTATCGCCGGGGACGACGGATACGGTACGTTCCGCATTCCCGCCATCACGCGCACGCTTGATGGAACGCTGCTGGCATTTTGCGAAGGACGTGTGGACAATCTCGGGGACAGCGGAAATATCGATCTGGTGCTCAAACGCAGCGTAGATCAGGGTATTTCCTGGAGTGCGTTGATCGTGGTCTGCGATTTCGGCGCCGACACCTGCGGCAATCCCGCACCGATCGTCGATCGCGACACCGGCCGGATCTGGTTGCCGTTCACCACCAACGACGGCCAGATCAACGAGGGGCAAATCAACCGCGGCATCGGCAGCCGCGAGGTCTGGATCACACACAGTGACGACGACGGTCTAAGTTGGGCCGCTCCATCGTTGATCAGCGCTCAGGTCAAGCTGCCCGACTGGCGCTGGTACGCCACGGGACCATGCCATGGCGTTCAGCTTGAGAACGGTACATTGGTCGTGCCTTGCGATCATACGACCGGGACCGGAGCGGACCGGACCTTCTCTCACGTAATCCTCAGCGATGATCATGGAGCCTCATGGCGCATCGGCGGCACTGTACCCGGCGGGCGCACCAACGAGTCGACCGTGGTGCAGCTCGATGACGGATCACTACTGCTGAACATGCGCAGTCGGCGCGGCCTCAATCGCCGAGCCGCAGCGATCAGCACGGATAACGGATTGAGCTGGGGCGAGCCGTATGATAATTACTGGTTGGTCGAGCCGATTTGCCAGGGATCGATCCTCGACCTTGATCGTCCCGCAACGGGCCGGCTGCTGTTGTTTTCCAATCCAGCATCAACGGAACGCGAGGCAATGACCGTTCGATTGAGTCTTGACCAGGGAGCTGCCTGGCCGATCGCCAAATGGCTGCACCTGGGTCCGTCCGCTTACTCGGATCTTGTCGGCCTGAACAACGGTGATTTCGGACTGCTCTACGAACGCGGAGAAGATCTACCGTACGATAAAATCAGCTTCGCCGGCCTGAGTCTTGATTGGCTCACAGACTCGCGCTTCGACTTTTGACCATCCTTTCACCGTCGTGCTAGCTTGAAACTTGATCCAGGTAAAAGACGAAACCGGAGGTGGGAATGCAGCGCAGCAGCCTGACCGTAGCGGCACTGGTTGCGGCGATCCTATCGCTGCTCGTGATTCTCTCCTGCGGCGCGGGGGACGGCTGTTCGGCAGAAGACGGGAATCTCAAGGTACGGGTCACGCTGCCCCTGCTGCCGATCGATTTGCCGATCTTCCCCACCGACGTAACCCTGGAGGGGCTCGAGGACTGGGTCGGCGACGAACTGGACGACCTGGGGTGGGTTGGCTGTTCGGCATCGACGAGGTCGAGGATTTTTTCGACGATGTAGAGCAAAGGCTGCGGGCCGCCTCGCTTGAGATCCTGCAACCCGGTGTGCTTTCCGTGGCGGTCGACAACCGCGTCACCGACGTGCTGCGCGACTACATTGAGGTCACTCGCGTGGGCGTGAACTTCGCCTTCACCAATCAAACCGACGTTTGGGTCTCGGTGCCCGTGGAGTTCAAGCTCTACCTGGGCGACGGCGAGTTGGCCGAGGCCTGGGACGAATCAGTGAGCATTCCATTTGCCGACGAACGCGTTGATGACGGTCAGTTCATCGTGGCCCCCGGCGAAAGCATCGAGCTCTCCATTGACAACGTGCCGCACCTGGTCGACGCACTCAATAATTCGTCGACCATCGGCATCGGCTACAAGGGCCTGTACCGGATGGCCGACTTCTCCAACGGCGCCAATCTTAAAGAAATCGTCAATGAGTTCGGACTGTGCCTGGTGCAGGGCCTGATCGCCAACGACACCAGCAACTGCCCTGGCATTGAAGAGATGATCAACTGGCACCTGAGGCTCGAACGCTTCGACCTGGTAATCGAGGCGCAGTCTGATTTCGATGTTCCCGATCTGCCCGGATGCGACGAGTTCGCCGACGAATACGGCCTGGATCTGCTCGGCGACGCCTGCCCCTGACGCTGTTTATTTTTTGTAGGATCATCATCATATGAATCAGCACAAAATAATTGCAGCTATCCGCGCGTTATGGGGAATTGTTGTATATCCGCTACGCGCCGTTTTGCCACTGTTCGTGCTTTACTTGTTTTTGCTGAGCAGCTTTCAATCAAGGATCAACATGGAGGCCGACCCGCTCGCATCGCTTTCTCTTATATGCGAACTTGACCTATTGCGAGTTCTATTCTACGCGCTGTTGCCTGTGGGGTTGTTGTTCATGCTGGCGGGCGCCCGGCGCAACAATGGTCCGCTCTGGTCAGGCAAGGCAGCGTTGCTTTCGCTGGCCGGAGGTCTGCTGACACTGTATCTGCCCCAACGCGGACTGGATTTCACAAGACCGGGCTTAGATTTACCACCCGGCTATCAGGCCGCATCGATCATTCTGGGATTGAACGCGGCCCTATTCCTATATTTCCACGTCGCCGGCTGTTGGGACGAACGGGTGCGACGCGCGATACGCCGCATGGTAGTAGTCGCCGACCTGTTCGCGCCGCTGCTGGTCTGGGCTGCCTATCGGGCCCAGCGTGGCCGCTGGGTAGGCCCGCTTCGTCTATTGCCAAGCCTGTTCGTGTGCGGACTTTTAGTCGCGCCCTGGCTGGTCGACCCTGCGCCGCTGAAGCACAATCCACGGCTCGACCCACAACTGATCAAACTCGCCGCGCTCTCCCCCTACCAGGTTATGGTCGCACCGCAGAGGGATAAGCTGATTATATGTGCGGACGATCAGCGGTTATACCTGGTCGATGCTTACGGTCGCGGGCTGCTTGCAGAACGTAAAGCCCCCACACCTTTTATCCAAGCCGTGGCTTATGAAAAATCGACTGACGAGCTGGTGTTTGCCGATCCCTACGAGGGTCATCTGTTGCGCCTGGATTGGCGTACGCTTAAGACCACATTAGATACTTCCATTGCCGACCACCCGCTGAATATGGAGGGAAACTTCCCTTGGCGCACCTTGTTACTTGGGGAAAACCGTGTGTTCAGCTATTGCGCGGAGTGGATGGGACTGATGGACCAGGGTGGACGGCAGTTCCGTTTCGCGGCCATACTGACCCAAGCCGACGCGCTGTTTGACGAAACGGCAGCCGAAATTTACTTGACGGGCTGGTACCCCGGACGGCTTGTCAGTCTGAGCTCGGATGATCTCTCCGAGAAATTCAGCCTTCCTTTGCCCGGTATGCCTGAACGCCTGGCACTGGATAGAGTTGGTCGCCGACTTTTCGTAACCATGCCGCTAAACGGTCAGGTGGCGGTTATCGACCCGGATCACCGCGTTGAACTCGAGCGCATTACCGCCTTCCCCGGTGTGCGAGTCGCGGCGATCGATCAGCCCCGCAATTTATTGCTGCTGGCTGGATTCTCCCCGGTGCTGGAGATACGCGACCTGCAGGACTTCAGCTTGATCGCACGCATGACCGCACCGTCGTGGATGCGTTGGATCGAACTGGACGAGGAACGTGGCCGCGCCTATCTGAGCTCGTGCCTCGCCGGCGTTTATGCCCTTGATCTGGATTCAGCGGCCAACCCAGGTTGGCGCGATCAACTAAAACGTTATGATCCGTTCTACGCATTGGCTTCGTTAACAGCGCGTTTGCTGCTAAACCGGCTGGGGTTGCTCTGACTAAATCTTTCAGCGCATTTTGGTTCCGCCTAAGTAATCCGTGGCCGAATATTCCGCGTGACAACCGATGCACATTGGGATCTTGCCCGACATCGGCATGCCGTCTTTTTTCATCAGATCGCCGGCGGGAGTGCGCATCTCGTACATCCAGTCGCCGTTCTGCGGATCATAGCCCGCAGGTTTTTTGATCATCACGGCGATACCGTCCACTCCGGACTTGCCGTCGTTGTCAAAGGGTTTGATCGACACACTTCCCTCGGGTGCGGTAAACGAAGCCATGCCAAGCATATTTTTAAGATTGGTCGAATAGTAGATCTGGACCGATCCGTGTGGGCTCTTGCCCATCTGCATTGAGTCCATCATCGTGAAGAAGTTGCTGTTTTCAGCATAATCTGCGACGAACATGCCCGGTCCGTTCATCATCGCTCCGGCGATAGCCGCCATCACGCCGACCAGCAGCAGCACCATTGGATACACAAGCCACGCGCTACGTTTCATCATGTTCTCCCATTTAAATGTGATTGCGTCATCAATATTCGATCACCCAGTGCAAAAATGTAATGCGGCCAACACAACGCCATTAGATTTAATTTTGATCCCCGATGCGATATCTTGCAGATAGGTTTTGATTATTGATTCGTTGCCGGGGCAGCGTCGGATTCGATGCAATCCGTGTATTACAGGGGGAGACCATGACCAAATCCAAGATGGTTGCAACCAGTGCGACCCTGCTGGTCCTATTCATCGCGCTCGTTTTCATTGTCCAGGAGGCGTTGCCGCAGGACCAAAGCCTGGTCAACAAGCTCAGCCAAACCTATGGGAACGGCCAGGCCTATTTTCGCGGTATTAAAACCTACCGCGCCCAGATCCTGCTCACCGAGTACAACGATGGAAAATGCAAAGGCACCGAGCGCGTGCTGTGCATCTACAATCAACAGCCGCTACGCCTGTACTTCAAATGGATGCACGGCGGGCCCTACGAGGGACTTCAGGCGAGCTACGATATCAACCGCGACGGACCGGAGCATTTCCTCGCACTGGAAACCGGCATACGCGGACTGATCGGAGTTCAAAGCTGGCACCTGGACAGCCGCATCATCTATGGGCTGTACCCGCACAACTTCCGCATCAACGAATATTGCCTGGGGTTTTTACTGAACCACGTGATCTCGATCCACAACAATGCGATCGCTAAAAACACGATCCAAGTCCAGGACAAGGGCTACTCCACCAGCCTGATTCCCGGTCTCAAACTCAGGGTCTACGACATCAAGCTCTCGGACGATCCGTCGGGCGGAGTGCTTTACTCGCGATCGGTGGTCGGCATTGACGAACGGACCGACATGCCGCGTTTCGTCGAATCGTACGACTTCAACGGCAAGCTGCAACTGAGCTACAAGATCATCGCCTTCGAGCCCAACGCCACGCTCGACCCTTCGATCTTTGAGCTTAAAAAAGAATAGAATCAGGTCAAGCGCATTAAGGCCAGCAGCTCATCCACCGCTGCTGTGGCCGGGCAATCGGGCATCTGCAAAAACGAGCGCGCCTCGGCGTCGTACTCGCGCACGGTTCCGTCCTCGGGAATCCCCAGCGCAAACTTGAGATTGGTCGATGCGACTGATTGCGAATATTCATCTGTCTCGCGCACACGGTTGATTAGCAGCAACGATTCAATGTCAGCTGCGTACTTGCGGGCCACCTCATCGATGGTCATGGTTACGCGCAACGATTTCTGCGACGTGTCGCCCACCAGCAGCAATTTATCGACTCCGCGCAGCACCTCGCGGTTGACCTGCTCCACTCCGGCCTCAGCGTCGATCAGCACCAGATCGAACTGCCCGGCCAGCAGTTCGATCGCCTCACGTAAAAGTGAGTTTACCGAACAGTAGCAACCGCGCTGTTCCGGTCGTCCGATAGAGAGCAGCGCCAGGTTGCCGCGTTCGACCAATGCATCGAGCAGCAAGTAGTCCAGCGATTGCGCAAGATCGCGCTTGTCGGTCCGGCCCTGCCTGACCTCGCCGATGGTGTTGTTACGCAGATACTCCACCGTGCGCTCCGGCTCCATTCCCAAGGCAATGGCAAGGCCGCTGGACGGATCAGCGTCGACCAGCAACGTACGCGGTTTGCCGGAAAGAAACAGGCTGCGGGAGATCATCGCGGAGACTGTGGTTTTACCCACTCCGCCCTTGCCGCAGACCGCAATAATCATCTTGCTCATCGATCCGCTCCCGTCCTCAGCTCTCGTCTGATCCGCTTGAGCTCCGCGACCCCTTCGCAGATCTCGCGATAGTCGCAGCTATCGCATTGAAGCAGCGGCTCCTCGTGCATTTTAATCAACGCACCGACGATGTTTCCCAGCATGTCGGCCAATGGCCTGAGTTTCTCGATTGTCTCCTTGCCCGCGGTTATCAACAGCGTTTCCGCGGCATCGACAAATTCCAACTCGCTTAACGAGCGCAACAGTTCAGCGCCGATAATCGGCAGCGTCATTCCGCGCTTCAAAGCGTCGTGACTGATCCTGCACCACGCGGTCTGTCGGCTGGCCACGCTGCGCACCATCAACCCATCCAGCCGCGTATTGTAGACAGCGTCACGCAGATCGCGATAACGCTCGTACGGCTCGTCAAATCGTCCGGCCACTATCAATACCTGACAAAATGCACTCGAGCGTTCCAACTGATCGACGTCCGGACCGATCAGGGTCACGCGACCGTTGTCCACGGCCGCAGGGTCTTCAGACCACAGCAGCAGCATCAGCGATCCAAGGCTGGGATTACCCAGCTCCAGTGCTGTGTCTTCCTCGAGCACCAGACTCGAGCCGCGGGGCCACGTCGGACACTGCTCTTGATTAAAAGTTTGAATCTGGGATGCCGCTTCGATATCGCGGACCAGGCTGCGTAGCGTTGTCAGCTGTTCATCGAACAGACCCATCGGTTCACGATCCTGCAAGCACGGCCGCCCCGATCGCCGCGGCCAGGCGCGGATCGTAGGGCAGTTCGTGATATTCGCCGCCGAGCTTATCGCAGATCATCTTCACAATCGGCGTTATGCGGGCCACGCCGCCGGTAAGTGTGAAATGTTCGGCAGCGGCGAACCGGCGTCCTTGTGAAACCACAATGTTGGCAACCGCAGCGCAGATCCCGGCGAAAATATCGGGCACCCGTTCTCCGTCGTTGACGTGGCTGATCACCTCGCTCTCCGCGAACACCCCGCATTGATTGCTGATCAAAACCTGTTTTTCCGACTGCGCCACCAAATCTTCAATATCGGTCAGCGAGACATTGAGTTTGGACGCCATGTTTTCTATAAATCGTCCGGAGCCCGAGGCGCATTTATCGTTGCGCATGAAGCTTTTAACCTCGCCGTTTTCGTCCATGCTCAGCGCTGTAATGCTCTGGCCGCCGATGTGAATCGCCATTTCAATTTGTGCAATGGAAAAGTAGGCTGCGGCAGCCACACAGGCGACCTCGTCCTCGCTAAAATCCGCGCCCTTGACCAGATCGGCGCCGTTGCCGGTTGCGGCCAGCCGTTTAATTTGCGAACGCTCGAGCTTTGCTTTAGACAAAAGATCTTCGATCCAGACCGGAAGCTCGTCGACGATGTTTCCCGTGGTGTCGTTAATCGAACTCGCGACCAAATCGTCGCCATCGAGCACGACCATCTTGGTCAGCAGACTGCCCACATCCACACCCACTGTGATCACTGTGCATCTCCGATGCGCGATGCAAGCACAGCCGCACCGTAGGCGCCGATCAGCTGCGGGTCGATTTGCGGACGAACCATCTTGACCTGCAACATGCGCTCTAGTTCCGCACGCACAGCAACGTTCTTGGCCACACCGCCGGTGAGCATCACCTCGCGCTTGGGCTTCACGCGCCGCACCAGAGCAACGACGCGTTCGGCCATTGAACGGTTGATCCCAGCGGCCAAATCGACCTTTGACGCACCGCGTTGCAAGTAATGGATCACCTCGGTCTCAACGTAAATGCTGCAACGATTGCTCATCTCGATCGGCGTCCTGGAACCCAACGACAGCGGCCCGAGCTGCTCCAGCGTGACGCCCAATGCCCGGCTCATGATCTCGAGGAAATGCCCGGTGCCCGCGGCGCACTTGTCGTTCATCACAAAGTCGGCCAACTCGCCCGCCTCGTCGAGTTTGATTACCTTGGCATCCTGGCCGCCGATATCGATCACCGTGCGCACCCGCGGCAACTGCGCGTAGGCTCCCATGCCGTGACACGAGATCTCGCTGACGTTGCTCTGGGCCATGCCCTCGAGCTGCACCTGCTCACGGCCGTAGCCCGTGCTGATCGTGTATTCGATCTGCTTTAGTGCAATGCCCTGCTGCCGCAGCAGTCTGCCCAGCACTTCGCGCGCCGAGTCCACCGGATTGGGCAGCACCGACATGCTCTGTCCGGCCACGATTCCTGTTGAGTTGACCACCACCGCTTCTGCGGTGAGCGATCCGACGTCGATTCCGGCGAACAGCATCGGGCTCCCTCAGTTTATCGATTTGTGTTTTCGCGACCGACGCTTGCCCTGTTCCTTGCGCGCCACGACGTTTTGTACGAACTCGTCGATCTCGTGTTGGATCACGCTGATCGGAGTCATGCGCCTGATCCACGAGTCGCCCTGCAGTACCAACATCGGCAGTCCCGTGCGCCGCTCGATCTCGCTACGCAATATCGAGAGCACCGACCAGGTCTGCTTGCATGAGTGATGTCCGCAGTAGATCACACAGTCTGCATCGAGCTGTTGCGCCGCGGTAATGCAGTCTTCGGTCCATTGGCCGGACATCGACTGGCCGCCCACCTGGCGCGTCATCGGCATGTTGCGCGCAGCCTCGGCAAAGCCTTCGATCATGCTGTCCATGCTCGATGTGTCCACCGGCTGCGGAAAATACAGGTCCAGTCCGTCGCCGAGGTGCGTGTAACCGCTCTCCTCCATCCAGTTGAACAGGTTGGCAAAGTCGAAATAGTAGCTGGTGTAGCACCACAGGGTGCGGGCTTTTTCTTGCGGCGCCGGGTAGGCCCCTTGCTTGAGCCGCTGTTTAGCGAGATCGACCATCGCCTCAAGCATCTCGATCCCGTCCTGGGTGCCCCACATCGAGAAGCGCACGCCGTAGAGGTAGAGCGAGAACAGGTTGGGGACCGGGCATGGCCGCGCGCGTTGCAGATCCCACAGCTCGTAGTGCAGCTCAGTGCAGCGGTTGGCGCGCTCCATCACTTTGCGCAGCTTGTCCTCGGTCAGCTCCTCGCCCACAAACTGCTCCAGACTCTTGATCAGCTTTCGCGCCTCCACGCTGTATTGAGCGTGGCCACGCTGGGAGTCGTCCGGGATCTTGGCCAGGAAAAACTGCGGGATGTCCAGATAGTTCGAGACGAACTCGTGGATCTTGGCGTTGACGTCGCACCCGCCGGGTGCGGCCGAGACGATGGCCTGCGGCCGAAAGTCGCTCGAGCCGAGCATCGATCCCAGCTCGATGGTGCTCGACGAGCAAGAGTGGTCGGGCAATCCAAGCCCCATCGCCATGTCCCAATAGCGCTCGCCCTGCCCCTCCAGGGCCACCACGCCCAGCGTCGAGAGGATCTCACTGGTGATCGGGCAGGCATTGTCAAAGGCGTGAATCAGCTCCGGCGGGAAATTGAACGGCACGATAATTACCTTCTTGCCCTCCAACGGAGCCTTGCGCGCGGTGTGCACCCATTTGGCCACCAGCTTGAGAAACTTGACGCTGACGTCGCGAAAGCGTGGCACGAGCATCGCGCGGATCGAATTCTGCGAATCCGTGGGCAGAAACTTGAGCAGCCCCTCCACTTCCTCGTCGCTCATCGTGTCGGGCATGCGCTTGCACAGATCGAGGATCGAGGCCACCCGATCGAACAATCCCACCTGCTCGGAGTACATCAGCGTGCTCCGATCCGCTCGAGGAAAGCCTGCACGCGTGTGCGCATTCGACCCAGATCAGCCGCTGCGCCGTACTCCTTTTCGAGGGTCAAAACCGGAACCCCCTCTTTCTCCAACGCCAGTCTTAGCTGGACATTGTCGATGCCGTGCACGTCGCAGAATTTATTGTGGACCAGGATCACCCCGTCCGCTGCCGATCGACTCACCGCGTCGAGCAGCAGTTTTCGGCGATAGGAAAACTCGTCGAACATCCGCGGGCACGAGAGGTTTTGCAGATATAATTTTGCCAAGGTGTCGTAGGGGTCTGACCCGCGATCGAGGTTGCGATCCCAGAAGCTGCGTGAGCCGTAGCACAGCAAATCGCTGACGATCAGGCCGCCGAGTTTTTCGATCATCTGCAACAGCTCGATCTCGTCGGTTGCCGAGCCTCCGAACATCAGCCGCGCTCGATACTCCTTGATCCCGTTTTCCTTGCGCTCGTCGATCGCCGAACGCAGCAATTCGATGGTCTTCTCCGTTGGCGTGGAGCTCGCCACCAGGCAAAGCGACAAAGATTCGCTGCCGCTGAACAACGGCTGCGATCCCTCACGCATGGTATAGATCTCTCGCTGCAACCCGCGCAGACGATCCTCGTTCTCGATCGCCTGCCATAGTTTCTCGTCGGTAATATCGGCCCCGAAGTGATCCCCCAACGCCTTGCCAAATAGCCGCAGCTCTTCGCTGAAGTATTCCAGGCTGTCCTGGTTAACCAGATGCGGGACTTTAACGTAGTGGAAAAACTCGCTGGGCTTGGCGTATTGCCAGTTCTCGAACATCCCGCGGATGTGGTCGCATCCGTTGGTCTCGATCAGCCCGTCGAGAAAGTCGAGACTGCCCTCGAGCCCGAGTTGCAGGCACGAGCGGCAGAAGCTGCAATTGAAACGCGAGAGGTGCGCATCGGCCAACTCGGTGCGGTTGTTGCCCAAGGCGCGAATGCGATAGGGCAGCAATCCGGCGGCCTCGATTATCTCGGTCGGCGTGGCCACGCAAGCGTAGCCCACGACCTTACCGCCGTCCTCCTGCCAGGCCGCGAGGTAATCGTTGCGCAGCATGCCCGCCTGTTCCATCAACTGTTGCATCATCATCTCCAGACCCTCCGCACCAGACGCCTCAGCGGCATGGTGACGATTCTCCAACCGGCGGCCAGCAGCGGACGGATCAGGGCAGCGGCGCGTTTCGGACTCGAGAGCAGCGCGTCGGTCGCGCCGCGCAGCACCTTGTTCAACGCCTGCTCGAGCTGTTGCGAATCGAGCTGATCAAATACCTGCCTAAAATATCCCGGCGGGCGATCATCCCCCTGCTTTGCCCGGCTGTTGAAACTCGTCAGTCGTGCGTTGAGCCATTTTCCGACCTGCTCGGGATTCAAGGCGTTTTGCAACGCCTGATTTTGCGTCAGGTTGCACGCGGCCAACTCGAGTTGTTGTCGATCGATGCGCTCGACCAGCCCCGCGGTTACGTTGTCGTCTTTATTCAGCGCGGCAAATCTATTGACCAGCGCCAAGGCAGCGTTGAGCGCCTCGGCCATGCTTTCGACCTGCTGTTCATTGCCGATCCCGGCCAAGAAGCTGGTCAACTCGTCTTCCGGCATGCCCTCGATGGCCCGCAACATGCCGGCCATCCCCGAAAGCGTCGCGCTGCCAAAGGCCAGTGCCGCATTACCGCTGATTTGCAATAATTTGGGGTCCGAGGCGAGCAGCGCGTTGGATACCTTCAGCGCAACTTCCAGGTCCTCGGCCAGTGCCAGCGATGCGGCCGCGAGCTGTTCATGATCGAATTTGTTCATCAGCGACTCGCCGAACTCGGTCAAAACCTTACGCAGCCGGGGTTCATCGCGGCCCAAAATCATGCTGCCGCGATGGATCTCGTTAAGGCGCACGGCCAAAGCATTGAGCGCTCGGGCGATCTGCTCGGTATCAAGATCCCCGAGCATGTTGAATACCGAACTGGCGAGAATCTCGTCGGGCAGGTCGATTTGTTCGAGTAAGTGCGCCAACAGCCGCAGTTCATTGTTTACCAGCGGCACGATCATGCTGAACAGGTTGGCGAACGAGACCGGGTCGGCCAAGGCGTGATCAATGAACTCCTCGCCGAGCAAGGTGGCCGAGTCCGAGAGCCCGATTACGCTGATGCGCAGCTTGCCAAAATCGAGCGCCGCAACCGTCTCGCCAACCGCCGGCCTCAACTCGTCGCAAGCCTTTGCCTGACTTTTAATCAGCGCCGGAAGCTCGTCGGTCATCTTGCGGGTAACTTGTTCTTCCATTATCTCCCCCAAAAGCCGTGTCGTGCGCCGCGCACTATCTGCCTCGTCCACCAAGCGCTCGTGATACAAGTTCGCGCACCAGCGACCAGCCAAGGCGCCATGCCAGCCGCAGCAGCTGCCCGACGTCCAGATCGGCGAACAGCTCGCGGGAACGTCGGCGATCATCGAGCATCTGATTCGCCGCGCGCACCAGGCCGTTTACCGCCTTGATCGCATTGCTTGTCAGTTGTTTCCCAAGCTGCGGATCGTTCTGCAGCGTGCGCTGGATCAACGTGCGCAGCTCGCCTGCCAGGTCGGTCAAGCGTTCGGTTCGAACCTGTTGCGCCAACCCTGCGCCGAACTCATTCATCATCTGCGGCGGAAAACTGTTCAACTGTACGGCCAGCTCCACCAACGCCTCTATCAGACAATTGACCGCCTGGGGCGCGGCAGCCGCCATGCTCAGCGAGAAAGCCGGATCAGTCCACAGTGCGGTGCGCACCAGCTCTCGCGCCTCTTCGGGCTGCATCTCACGCACGTTGAGCAGCACGATCTCGCGAAACGCTGGAGTGGCCAGCAGCTCGCGGAGCACGCGGGCCGACGTCGATTGCAGCTCAGCCATTGTCCGAGCCCTCCGTTCCCACGGCGTCGCTCATTGCCAGTGCCAGCGGACGTAGCACCCGCTCGATGAAATCCGGGTTGTCAGCGGCAACGCGTCTGATACCGCTGGTAAGCGTCTCAACTGTTTTTACCGTGGTCGAATCCTCGCGCTTCACATCCGCGGCCAGCGTGCGGGCAGCCCGATCCGCGGCATTGATCAGCGTGTCGGCAAGTTGCGGCAACAGCACGTCCAGCTTTGCTTCGCGCTGAACAAGCACCTCGCTCAGGCCTTCAGCGAACCCATCGGTCCGCACGCCTTGTTCATCTTTATTGTTAATTTCGCGCGGTGCAGCGATTCGCGCTGCCAGAATTAAATACAGTCCGGTCAGCCGCCCCAATCCCCGCAGGTCAATTTGATCGACTAATTGGTTGAAAAACTCCCGCAGCAAATCGGGTTGAAAATCGGCCATGCGCCCCAGCAGCTCGGCTCCGCCGTCGATCATTGCGTTGCAAAGCTTGGGAGCGGACGCGGCGGCTGAAAGAGCCAGCTCCGGGTCGACCTCGAACAGTACCGCCACCAGTCGATGAGCGTTTTGCGGGTCGAGCTCGTTCAGCAGGATGCGGATCGTCTGCCGCCATCTAGGCGAAGCCAGCAGCTCGCGCAACACGCGGGCGCTGCCGTCGAACACACCGCGCCGTTCAATCCGTTGCTCGCTCATAATGTCTTGCATCCGTAAAACCAGCGCGCTGTCTCGACCTGGCAAAGTTGTTTGCCGCCCATCCAGAGCTGAACGATCTTCAAATCGCGCCAATGTTTCTCCAGATCCAGCTCGCGATCTGCGCCGTGCTGGCCCATCAGCTCGATGGCGCGGCCGATCTCGGACATGGCGCGGTCGCAGGCAAAATATTTGAGCGCCCTGCCCTTGGCCACGATCTTATCGCTGCCGCGCTCGCCATAGAGGTCCGGCCTGTCGATCATTCGCGCGTACTGGTATGCGCAAATGCGTATTACCTCGATTGAGCTCGCCAGGTCTGCCAGCGATCCGGCGACATCGTCGTTTTCCAGCAGCGGCTTGTTGCGGAACCTACGCTTGGAACAAAAATCAGAGACAATCTCGAAGGTGTTGAGCAGCACGCCGCTGACAAAGGACAGGCTTCCCAGGTTGCCGAAACTGACGACCTCTTTGAAGCGACGGAAATCATCACCCGGCCCGCAGGCGCGAAAATAGTCGGGCACGCGCACATTGTCGAACCAGATGTCGCTGTTCTTGTCCGCGGCCATACCCGCCTTTTGGTAGGGCTTGCTTTGGGTCACGCCCGGAGTGTTTGCGGGCACGAAAATAAAGGCGAAGTCCTCGGGACGCTGGGAGCCCGGATCGGTAGTGCAAACCACGCCGAACAGATCGGCGATTCCGCCGGAGTTGGTCGGCCACAGCTTGTGCCCGTTAATCACCCACTGGTCGCCATCGAGCTTGGCGGTAGTGCGAATTGTGCTGCCCTTGAGCAAATCCATGTTCTCGATGTCAGCTCCGCCCTGGGGCTCGGTCATCGCGTTGGCTGCAAAGCGCGCCTTGTGCGGATCGAGAAACAGCGGTGCGAACTCCTCGCACAACCGTCGATTGACGTGCGGCTCGCAACAGATCATCAGCAGCGGCCAAAACACAACGCCGAAGGCCACGGCCATGCCCGAGTCGGCTCGCGCCACCTCCTCGAAAATCCGACAGGCGCCGGTGCCCAAATAGCTCGAGCTGCCCATTCCGAAACCGCCGAGGTCCTGGGGCAGCAGCATCCGCTGTAGTCCCAGCCCGGCCATCAGCTTGTCAAAGGCCGGCTCGATCAACTCGTGGCGTTCCCAATCCTCGTCATAGCGGCGACGGTTCGGGATCACCTCGGTATCGGCCCAGTGGCGCACGATCTTGCCCAGTGGATCGTCGAGCAGTGCCAAATATTCAAGCGGTCGCGTGAAATCGTCGATGCTGCGCATGCTAAACCCCCGCGGAGCCGAAGAAGCCCCGAGCCATGCTCGCCTCGCGCTGGGGCAGCGGGCCGAGGCGTGATTGAAGCGTCTTAATGTCGCGCCAATAGCGCTCGAGCTGCCATTCGCTGGCGTACCCGGCCGAGGCCATCAGTTCCATGGTGTGATCCAACGCCTCGATCGTCGAGCTACAGATTGATGAGGCTACGGCAGTGGCGTTGGCCAACAAGTGCTCGGCGGCGTTGAGTCCGAACGACATCGGATCGGCGATCAGCTTGGCCAATGAGTAGGCCTGCAGACGCGCTGTGCAGATTTTGCCGCCGATGCGTCCCATCAGCGCCGCGGTCAACGGGTTGTCCTTGAACACGCAGCCGCGCCCCTTGATCACCCGCGTCTCGCCCCATTCCTTGAGGATCTCGTAGCAGGCCAGTCCAGCCCCGGCGCTTGTCGCGGCAGATCCCAGCATTTGCCGGGCAAGCAACAAAACCAATTGCTCCTCGTCGGCGAATACCAGATTGCCCTTGGGCACGCGTACGTTGTCAAAGCACAGCTCGCAATCGCGGCTGGCGGCAAGACCGGTGGTGAGCAACTGATCGCCACGGGTCAAACCATCTGAATCAGCGGGTACCAGCAGCATGCCGGGTTTGCCGTCCAGCAGACAGACAACGCCGAACAATGCGGCGTCAAAGCCGGAGCACAGCGCTCGGACCTCTTCGCCATCGAGGATCCACTCGTCATTTTCGCAACGCGTTCGCAGCTGATAGGGCAGCCCGTGAAAATCGCCTGAGGCACGATCGTCAATGCTGTAATCGGGCAAGATCAGCGCGGCGATGCTCGCCTGGTCATTGCAGAAAAACGGGCTAAAGCGTTTAAACAATTCGGCGTCGTGTTGCTCTGCGATGCCGCAGCTCGATTGCACGGCGAGCGTGCTGGACAACAGTAGTCCGATTCCCACGTCGGCCCGTCCGATTTGCTCAAGCACTGCACAGACCGCGAGCGCGGACTGTGCGCCGTCCAGTCCGGCTCCGCCCTGATCCTCGGGCCAGATCAGTTTTTGCAATCCGATCTCGACGAACAGCTTTTCAAGGGCCGGTCGCAGCAGCAGCTGATAATCCTCTCCCAGCTCATGACGTTTGGGGATTAATTCCTGCTGTGCCCAACGCTCAACCGTATCGGCCAAAGAGCAATCCAGCTCGCCAAGCCACGGAAGAGGAAGAGCGAACACATCCTGATAGATCACCGTCTACTCCTGTTCAGTGTTTGCGGCATCCGCGCGCAGCCCCCGATAGATGATCCAAGTCGCCTTGGCGCTGAGTTCCTCGCGCGTGCGTTGGGTGAAGATCGTCTGGCTTCCGCCCATCGAGAGCAACACTACCCCGGTCACCGCACCCCAAAAAATCGCGGCAATCTCCCAGGGGTCAACGTCGAACACCACGCCGAGCCTGACCGCTTTTTCCACGACCTTAACCACGATACCCAGGCAAGCCCGCTCATGCTGCTCAATACGCTTGCGTAGGTCCTGGGAGACATTGGCGATCATGCCCTGGGTCGGCTCGTGAAAGATGATCTTAAAATAATCCGCGTGCTCGCGCGCGAACCATAGGTAGCATTGCGTAATCTGCTCGATGCACGGCTCGATCTGCAACGCCTCGACATCGATCTGCTCCAGCCGATTGCGCAGGATTAATAAACCTTCTTCGGCAACAGCGATGAACAGCTCGTCCTTGTTGCGAAAATAGAGGTAGACCGTGCGTTTGGAAAAGCCGGCGCCCGTTGCGACCTGTTCCATGGTCGTGCCGTGATATCCGCGTTCGAAAAACAGACGCCTGGCAACGGGCAACAGTGCCGGCGCGCGATCACCGCGCCTTGACTTGCGATCTGCTGTCATAAATGCTTCCGACAATAAAAATAACCGTCAGTTACTTTTGACCAGATTTACGTTCCCGTGTCAAATCATGATCGGACTTTTCTAGTTGTTTTGAACATCGCTTACCTGCCCCCTCTTTACAGATCGCCATCGTCTCTTTACTACTGTCACAACTGAAAGGCGTTTTTATCGATGGGTGATCTACCGGCAATCGAGATCAATGATCTTAGCCTGAGCTTCGACGGTCGGACCCTGATCGATCGGCTGTGCATGAGCGTGGCCGGCTCGGAGAAGGTGGCGCTCGTCGGCAGTTCCGGGACCGGTAAAAGCACTTTGCTGCGTTGCATCATGGGATTCATCAAGCCTGACTCGGGTTCGATTCGCATCAGCGGCGAGCTCGTGGACGAACACAGCGTTTGGCAACTTCGCAGACTTGTGGCCTTCGTAGCCCAGGAGCCCGATCTTGGTCAGGGCACTGTGCGGCAGTTCTTCGAACGGATGTTCGCCTTTCGCTCCAACCGCAGTCTCAAATCCAACATCGAGCGCGTACCGGAGCTGTTCGATCGCTTCGGCCTCGAGCGCTTGCTTCTCGATAAAGCGCTGCCCCTGCTTTCGGGCGGAGAGAAGCAGCGCGTGGCGCTGATCAGCGCAATCGTGCTCGACCGGCGAATCCTGCTGCTGGACGAGGCATCCTCAGCCCTGGACGAGCAAAGCAAACAAAAGATCATCGATTTTTTGTCCGGCCAGAAACATATGAGCGTGCTCTCTGTTTCACACGACAAACAGTGGCTCTCTTTCACCAGCCGCAGCGTCGAGCTGCCCGATACGCGCAGGATGCAGTGATGGACGGCGTGATAGACATCAAAATTTCGAGCCTGATCGCCGGTTATTCGCTGCTGCTGATTCCGCTGGGCGTTATTCTGTTTATGCGCGTGCCGATTTTCGGACGGACGCTGATCGCCCTGGTGCGGATGACGGTCCAACTGCTGTTCGTCGGCCTGTATTTGCAGGTGATCTTCCGGCTGAACAATCCTTGGCTCAACTCGCTGTGGGTATTGGTGATGATCGTGGTCGCTGATATCTCCATCGCCCGCGGCTCGGGCCTGAGACTGCGGCGCTTCGCATTGCCGCTGTTCATCTCTCTGCTGGTGGGCACTGCCGTGCCATTGCTGTTCTTTCTCGGTCCGATCCTGCGGCGGCCGAACCTGCTTGATGCGCAATACGCGATCCCGATCGCCGGGATGATCCTGGGCAACTGCCTGCGGGCCGATATCGTCGGCATCAAGAGCTTTTACGACGCGGTGCGCCGCGGCGATAAGGCCTACCTCAACACTCTGGCACAGGGCGCGAGCCTCAAGGAGGCTCTGGGTCCGTACATGCGTGACGCGATCGAGGCCTCACTGGCGCCGACTGTGGCCACCATCGCCACCATCGGCCTGGTCGCCCTGCCCGGAATGATGACCGGCGTGATCCTCGGCGGCGCCGACCCGATGGTCGCAATCAAGTATCAGATCGCGATCATGATCGCGATCTTCAGCGGCACGTCGCTCACGGTCCTGCTGGCGCTGCTGCTCACCGGCCGCAGCAGCTTCAACGGTTTCGGCGTTCTGGATCGCGCATTGTTCAAAGACTGATCCGCCTTGGTCTGCGGTCCCAGGGGGCCGATTTTGCAATATCAATGGAGCGTGTCATGCGTCTGAAGATGATCGTAGCAGCGGCGCTGTACGTAGCAGCGTCGCTTTGCGGCTGCAACGCCGATCAGCGTCCGGCGACCCTCACATCCCTTGACCAGCCGCCGCGCGCACACCATACGCAGCTTTTCGACGAGCGCGTGGAGCAGGTCTGCGACGGCGTGTATGTGGCGATCGGCTACGGCCTAGCCAACAGCATCATGGTCGTTGTCGACCAGGGCAAGGTCATCATCGACACCACCGAGAGCGTGGAGTCGGCACAACGGATCAAGGAGGAATTCGACAGGATCGAACCCGGACCGGTCAAGGCGATTATCTACACCCATACGCACCCGGACCACGTTCTTGGTTGCAGCGTGTTCCACGAGCCCGGAGTGCCGATCTGGGCTCATTTACGTGCGCCGGAAATGCTCAACGACCAGTTCGCCAGCCTCGGCGCCACCCTGCGTTACCGCGGATCCAAACAGTTCGGCGAAGCGCTTTCCCCGGAGCTGGTCGAGAACAACGGTATCGGACCGAGAATCAAACTCGACTCGGGCCCGGTACCGCCGATTATTTATCCGACCGATACGTTCACCGGGATTAAACAGCTCGAGATCGGCGGCGTGCGCTTTGAGCTGCACGAGGCGCCGGGCGAGACCGTTGACCAGCTTTTCGTCTGGCTGCCGCAGCAGCGCGTCCTGATCCCCGGCGACAACATCTATATGGCGTTTCCAAATCTGTATTCGACCCGCGGCGTCAGCCCGCGACCGGTGCGCGGCTGGATCGATTCGCTGGACAGGATGCGTGCACTCCAGCCGGACTATCTGGTGCCGTGTCACACCTCGCCGCTGGCCGGACGCGAGCGGATTGCGCGGACGCTCACCGTGTACCGCGACGCCATCAGCTTTGTCCACGACTCGGTGATCCGTATGGCGAACCTCGGCAGATCCCCCGATGACATGGCGCGCGACATCGCGCTGCCGCCGCATTTGGCAAACGACCCGTACTTGGCGCAGATCTACGGCAAAGTCTCCTGGTCGGTGCGCGGGATTTACGACGGGTACTTGGGTTGGTTCGACGGCAATCCGACCAACCTGGGACGTCTGCATCCGAGCCAAAGCGCGGAAAGATTGTTGCCGCTGCTCGGCGGATCCGCGGCGTTGATCGAGCAAATCGAACTTTCGCTTGACGCCGGCGACTTTCAGTGGACCGCGCAGCTTGCCGACATCTTACTAGCTGCGGAACCTGACAACAGCGCAGCCCGCAAGGCCAAGGCCGAGGCGCTGTGGCAGCTTGGCTTGCAGGAGCACAACACCAATGCCCGCTGCTATCTGCTCAGCTCGGCTCTCGAGCTGCGCGGCGATTTCAAAGCCCCTGGTTCTCCGAAAATCGACGCCCAAACCGTGCGCGATCTGCCGGCCGAGGTGATCCTGCGCACCTTCCCCGAACGTCTGCGGCCGGAGAAAACCGCCCAAGTATATAAAACGATCTGCTTTGAGTTCTTGGACACGGGCGAACAGTACACGTTTATAATTCGCCGCGGCGTGGGAGAGCTTCGTCGTGGGCTATCGGACGAATTCGACCTGAAGTTCATTGCCACCGAGCCCAACTTCAAAGCGTTCGTCATCGGCGACCTCTCGCCGGCAACGGCCCTGGCCACGGGCCGGGTCAAGGTCGAGGGCGGGCTGTCCGAACTTGTCGCCTTCAGCTCATATCTCAGTAGCTGACGAATCGTATTGGCGGGGCAGAACTTGATCGGGGTCGATCTCCCACACGCCGGTAATGTCTGCGATCAACCACTTACCCTGCGATGTAACGCTTACCCCTCGCAATTTTCGCAGTAGCAGTTGATCGAGAGGAAGTAGAAGCTCGAACCTGTCTTGAGCCACTCCACGCTTACCCACGGCGCCGTGCAGCACCAACTCCAGCCGGTCGATGTCGATCAGCGACAGCGTGCCGCTGAAATAATTGCCCACGAGCAACAGCCGACGTTGCTGATCAATCTCCATGTCGCGCGGGCCGGACCCCACGCGGATCAGTTTGAGCAGCCGCAGTTCCGAATCGAACACAGCCACCTCGCCCTGAATGCCGCGGGCTACAAAAATCCTCCCCGTAGTCTCGTCGACCTTGACGTCCCAGTTGACAAGTCCGGCGTATCGGCGTTGCGCGTCGCGCTGTCCATCGAGTTGGAGCATTGTTAAAAATACGGTCATCACCTCGGCACTGACATAGGCGCGACGGCGGACGCTGTCCACTGCCACCGAGTCGGGCAGGCAGCCCACGTTCCAGTGATGGCGTTGGACTCCCTGCTGGGGGTCCAGCAGGTGCACGCTGCAACTGTGCTCGCAAACGACGACCAATTCCCGCGTCTTGCGGTCGAACTGTGCAGATACCGGCATATCGCAGCCCTCGATCGGAATCTGGCGAGTCTGGCCGTTTCCAATGGCTGTAATGCACATGCCCGGTCGTTTACAGTAGTTCACAGCAAAGACCGTTTCCCCGTCAGGATCGACCACCATTCGCTGAGTAAGCCAGGTGTTTTCTACCGCTCGCTCGACTTCGCCCTCCAGGATCACGACCTCGCGACGCTGTGCCGAGGCGATAAAATAATTTCCCTGCAGATACTCGGCATCGTAGGACGACTCGCTGAATATCGGGCTCTGCTCGATCTGTTGGGCGCTGTAGTACAGCGTTGGATTCAACCCGATAAAGAACAGCAGCCCAAGAGTCGAGCTGATCAACAACATCCGGCGGGCTACGAATTCTGCCCGACGCCTGAGCAGCCCGAATATGGTCAGCGCCGCCAGCGACGCTGCCGCGCCGTAGAAGTTGTGGCGACACACTAGAAAAGTCCAACAGCCCACGGCCACTGCGATCCACAGTGCCAGGACGATCCGGACTGCGATCGTCCAGATCAAACGCAGCAATTCGGCTGGCCCTCTGCGGCCCGCGTACACGCTTCTAGCAACGACCAACAGCGCAACCAGCGCGACAATACCCAGGAACAAGATCCGCGCTTGATCATCGCAAAGCAACGCGACCAACAGCGGACCGGCAACGACAACCGCCTCGAGCAACGTGCCATCAACGAACCCGATCTGTGGGCCGCTTCGGAGTATATGCTCGAGCTCGGCGATCAGATGCAGCGCCACCAGACTTAAGAAAATAAGCTCGGAGAATCTAAGCGGATAACTTCGGGTGTTTTGCCGCGACCCGCTCATTTACCGCAAGCCGCGATCCTGCTGCGGGGCACGTCAATCCCCTCGGGCTCGATCAATGCTGTGCAACGCCTCTTCGGCTTCAATCTCCCACACGCCGGTGGCATCGGCGATCAGCCATTTTCCTTCGGTCGAGACAGACACTCCGCGCAGCCTGCGGAACAGCGCCTTGATAACATCGATGCGGAACTCGACCAGTCGCATGCTCCAGCGTCTGTCGCCCACCGACAGATTGCCGATAGCCCTCAGCCGATCCAGATCGATCAGCGAGAGCGTGCCGCTGAAGTAATTGCCCACCAACAGCAGGCGGCGTGCTTCGTCAATTGCCATATCGCGCGGACCTCCTCCGACTCTGATCCTTTTTAGCAGGTTCAGATTCTCGTCGAAGACCACAACTTCTCCCTGGAACGCGCGCGAGATGAAGACGTTGCCCGTCTGCTCGTCCACGATAACGTCCCAAGAGATCAGGCCGATAAACCGCTCGCTCTGCTTGTATTCGCCGGTCAGTTCAAGCACGCTCAATGTCGGTGAGATGATCTCGCTTGTGACGTAGCCCCGAGCCCGTTGGCGGTCGACGGCGGTGGCGTCCGGCAGGCATGGCAGCTCCCATTCCTGAATAACAGCAGAGCGCTCGATCGAATACAGATGCGCGCTGCAACTGTGTTCGCAGACCACCAACACTTGCTCGCGTGGATCATCTACCGCCGCGTAGACCGCGAACCTACAGTTACTAATTTGTATCGTCTTGTCCTCGTACCCATTAATCGCGCTAAGGGACCTGTGCGGCATGGCGCAGAAGTTGGCCGCGTAAACCGTCCCTGATGCCTGGTGGATGTCCAACCGTTGCGGACGAATAGTGCTGTCCACCAAATGGACATCGCCCTGGGAGACAATCACAAGCTGCTTTTCCTCGTGGGATGTTATGTAGTACCTGCCGTCGAGCTCCTCCACGTCGTAGGCGGCCTCAGTATAGATAGCGCGTTGACTCACCTGCGGGGCCAGGTAGAACCACGCTGTGTTGATTAAAAGGAACAACGTCAGCCCCAGACTCGAACAGATCAGCAGCATTTTTTTACGAAGTCGACTGTTGAGGATTCGCATGGCAATGTACACGCCGAGCAACACAATCCCGGCAATTGCGCTTAACCCGGTATACCAGCAGCTCAGATAGGCCCAGCACGAGAGTGCCATCAGAATCCAGATCACCAATGCCGTACGGAACAGAAAACGAAATACCGCTCGCAAGGCGACATCGAGCGACCTTGTCTTGAAATAATTACGCAGGCCGATAACCAGGGACACCAGCGCCATTAGAGAAAAGAACGCCGTCAACAGCCACGGATCCATCAGGACTGCAGTGGAAATCGGCCCGCTAATGGCGACCAGCTCCAGCAGGTAGTCGTCGATCCAACTCAGCGATCCGCCGCGACGTAACGCGTTTTCGATCCAGGCCAGAATCGGCAGTACGGCGAGTAACAGAAAAATCGCCTCTGAAAATGAATAGCGCATCCGCCACTGTTTGATAAGTCTTATTATTAGATTGCTCATCGCGACCACCAGCTCGATACGGTATTCAGCTTCCAACAGCGATATCGCAGTTTAATGTAAAACCATGATTGATTTACAGCTTATCAGCGATTATATCCGCCGCTGGACAGCACTTCGCCCACATCGCTGGATCGCTGCCGGGTGCGGCAGGTACGGCACGTCCGGGGCATGGATCGTATCTTGTTGTGGAATGCCGGCCAGGTGGGTCGTACAGCAGTGCTGTGCATATCAGAACACTTTAACCCACGACTTTCTCCGGAGTTGAGATCGTGCCCGGGCAAAGCTTGTCCGTGGTCAAGGCCATGGACTCCGATCGAGCCTCGTGTAAAACTGCACGCAATTAGGAACTCCAAGGAGAGCGTAATGGCCAAGGTCCTGCTGTTGCAGGCTGCAACTCATCGCTGGCGCATCGAACGCACTCAGCCGCTGGGGCTGATGTACCTGGCATCGACCCTGCGTGCACGCGGCCACCAACCGCGGATCTTCGATTTGCGCACCTTTGACGATTGCGAACCCGAACGTGCTCGACCAGTACTGCGCGATTTCAAACCGGACGTACTGGGCATCTCCTCGCACAGCCCCGAATCGCCGGTGATGTATCGCCTTGCGGCCATGGCGCGCGAGGAGCGGCCCGACCTGCCGATCTTCGTCGGCGGCAGCCATGCCACCAACTATCCGGACGAAACTCTCGCGCAAGGTCCGCAAATCGACGCGGCCGTGATCGGCGAAGGCGAGCGCACGCTGCTTGAGTTGATCGACGCCTGGGGATCGGACTCCCCGCTGTCCGCGATTGCAGGCTGCGTCGTCCGCGGTCCCAACGGCCCGGAACGCACCGCCCCGCGCGAACCGATCGAGGATCTGGACTCCCTGCCCTTCCCGGCCTGGGACCTGATCGACATGCAGGCCTACTACCGCTATCCCAGGCTGGGGGTGATCGCCGCGCGGCGCGAGTACATGCTGATGCTCACCTCGCGCGGCTGCCCCTACGACTGCGCCTACTGTCATCACAACATGGGACGCCGCTATCGCCCGCGCAGCGCCGGCAACGTCGTGGACGAGATCGAACGGCTCTATTGCGATTACGGCGTGCGCGAGATCGTGATCGCCGACGATTCGTTCAATCTGATCCGCGAGCGGGTACATAAAATCTGCGAGATGATTTTGGAGCGCGGGCTGAAGATCGCCATCACCTTCCCCACCGGCATTCGCGGCGATGTGCTCGACGATGAGACGCTCGTGCTTTTACGACGCGCCGGCACCTACCGCATCATGTTCGCCATTGAGACCGCCACGCCTCGGCTGCAAAAGCTGATCAACAAAAACGTCGATTTTCCCAAGCTCGAACGCGCGATGCACACGGCCCACAAACTTGGCATGCTGTTGCACGGCGCTGTGATGCTCGGCCTTCCGACCGAGACCGAGCAGGAGATGCGCGACACGGTCCGCTACATCCGCCGCTCGCCGCTGCACACCATCGGGCTGTACCGCGCCACGCCTTACAAGGGTTGCGAGCTGTTCGAGATCGCCAAGCGGATGGGGATCGAGCTACCCGATTCGAGCAGCACCATGTCGCTGTGGGAAAGCAACGTCAATCTCAGCGCGGAGCCGCTCGAGACGGTCAACCGCATTTCGCGCAACGCCTACTTTCAGTTTTACGGCAATCCATTACGGATGCTCTCGCTGATCAGCCGCCTACCCAACAAGCTGCTGATGCTGCCGCTGCTCGTCAAACTATTCATAAAAAATATCCGCGGATACGGCTGAAAGTAGCGTCCTTATAATCCCAGGCGCTGCCGATCCGCGGACGTCAACTGGGTCGGCGAGTAGAATCTGCGCTCAGCCCCAGGCCCGAGATCGATCTGGCCTCCGTCGGTATAGGGATTGGGTAGGTTGTGCAGCAACAGCGGAAGGTTCTCGGCGATGAACTGTGCAACCTCGCGATTGCGAGTCCTCGGCGCGCCCATTCGCATTTCGATGATTCCGTCCTCGAAATAGGTGACGCCCATTCGCGGGTGCGAGACCGTGAGGAACAACAGCTTGTCGATTAGCCGTTGGCGGCTGATGGCGAACTCGAAAGCGTAGAGATCGACGAGCACAACGTTAAATTCGTGATACTCAGCCGGCAGCCATTCAGCGATGTAATCACGAACCGGGTATCCGTCGGGACGTTCGCAGAACGTGCTGGAGAGCAGCGGCTGGAGGTCTTTGGGGAAACTTTCGAAAGCTGCCAACGCTGTACGCTGATGATCCGACATCCTGTAGTAGTCCAGGTTGAACTTGTCTGTCAGCGGAACCGGGCCAAAAATCGACGGCGTTAAAAACCAGTGCGTGGCCAGGGCCATGACGAGCCACAGACCGGCCAACGCATGTATGCGGCGCACGCCATAGCGCTGTCTTAGGCTCGCTATTGCCTCGATTGAAGCCAGGTGCAGGTACCCGACTAAAAACACCGCCGGATAGATGAACAGATATCCCTTATCGAGCATCAGCTCGTGCAGAATATTGAGTCCGGGCATCTGCTCCAGTCCCAGCGAGAACAGCAACACGTATCCGAACTCCACGAGCACCGGCAGCAGCGCAGCTGGAGCGGCCAGCGGCAGAAACAGCAGCGGCAGCAGATACTCGGGCAGCCACAGCCAGGCGCCGGAACCAAAGAAATCGCCCAGTACCGGCCAGAGCATGGACGGATCGTCGGCCAACGGTCCGAGCAAATTTGCGCTGAGCATCGCCGGCGGGGTTTGGTCGAATATCAGGTTCGGCGCGTAGAGCTTGATCAGCGTGCTCGCACTCAGCGCGGCGACGAACCAGATCGCGCAGACCCAGACGCCGCGCCGCAAGTACGACAGTCCGCTGCGGCGATAGGCTATAGCGCAATAGATGCCGTTGATCAGCAGGATATTTAATTTGCAGGCGCAGCCGAGCACCAACACAGCCCAGAACAGCCGCCGATTGTTAAGCTGCCTGGCTAAAACCAGGGCGATCATCAGCGGCAAGGCCAAGGCGTCCCAACGGAAGCCGAACATCGTCTCGGTGTTGATGTAAGGATTGAGCGCAAAGGCCGCGGCCACTACCAACGCCTGCCACGGCGACCCCAACCGGCGTAGTGCGACGGCGTAAAGCAACGGGATGCAGGCCGCAATCGAAAGTGCCTGCAACACCGGCAGAACATAGGGCGTGCGCAGCAATTTGCAGAGCAGACCGACCAACAGACTTATCGGCTGGATCACGATCCCGGTCAGGAAATAGCTAAACTGCTCGAACGTCATTTCCCGCCACCACGGCGAGAGAATCAGGTCGAACCAATAGAGGTTGTTCGCAACATCGATGGTCGACCACTCACCGTTGCGCAGCTTCAGGCACTTGAGCACAGCGAAACAAATGGCATAGCTCAATGTCAGCGCGGCTACCGTCAAATGGGCTGCCAGCGCTCTGCGCCCTACTGTCGTAGCGGGCGTATCATTGTTTCGCTGAGTCTGCGACATCGGTCAAAGCCTTGTATACTGGCAAACATCAACCAAGGCAAATCCGCAACTTACACCCATGGAAAGTTGTGCACACGCTTTCAAGGTCCGCAGGCGCGTTGCTATAATCCCGGCCATGAAAGTCTTCTTAGCACAGGCGGCAGTCTATACGCCGGACGTTGAACGCAGCATGCCGTTGGGGATCATGTACCTTGCATCGTATTTGCGCGAACGCTACGGCTGCGAGGTCAAGCTGTTCGATATGCAGCTGCGGATCAAACGCGTCGAGCCGGTGATCCAGGCGGCTCGGGAGTTCGGCCCCGAACTGATCGGCATCAGCGGAATGAGTCCCGACGCCAGGGCAATCCAGTCCCTGACCCAAGCAATCAGGCGCGAATTCCCCGACGTGCCGCTGGTGATCGGCGGAGCCCACGCCACCAACTGCCCGGAACGCACGTTGGACGAGACCGACTGCGACTACCTGATTCCCAACGAGGGCGAACTGGCCCTCGGGGCGCTGGTCGAGCATCTACGCGGCGAACGCGAGCTGCAAGACGTGCCGAGCATCCTCTATCGCCGCGATGGCCAGACGGTGCAGCACGAGCCCGCGCCCTACATCGAAGACCTGGACAGCCTGCCCTTTCCGGCCTTCGACCTGATCGATATCGAGGGCTACTACAAGATCCAGCGTTGCGGCGTGATTTTCTCGCACAAGCGCTACGCGGCGATGGTCACATCGCGCGGCTGCCCCTACCGCTGCGCCTACTGTCACAACATCCTGGGCAAACATAACCGCGTGCGCAGCCCGGAGAACGTCGTCAATGAGATGCAATCGCTGGTACGCGAATACGGGGTCGGTGAGTTCGTGATCATGGACGACATGGTTAATCTCTACCCCAAGCGAATCAACCGCATCGCCGAGCTGATCATCGAACGCAAACTCGACATCAAACTGCATTTCCCGATCGGCATGCGCGGCGACATCATGACCGAGGAGTCGGTGCGGCTGCTTAAAAAGGCCGGCATGTTCCGTTGCATGTACGCCGTGGAGACCGCCTCTCCGCGTTTGCAAAAGATGATTCGTAAGAACAACGACCTGGACAAGATTTTACACATCATCGACTACACACAACGCCAGGGAGTGATGGTCCACGGGACGTTTATGCTCGGATTCCCCACCGAGACCGAGCAAGAGGCGTTGGCCACCCTCGAGCTGGCCCGACGCTCACGGCTGCACACCGCGGCGTTCTACCGCGTCATTCCCTACTGGGGCACCGACCTGTATCGCATGGCGCTGGACGCCGGAGTCGAGATGCCCCAGGAGATGGAGCACTACGAGTTCCACAAGTCCGACGCGATCAACATGTCGCAAATGCCCGACGAGACGCTCAGCCGTCTACGTCGTCAGGCCTATCGGAGCTTCTACCTACGGCCCTCGCGGCTGTGGAGAATCCTGCAGACCCTGCCCAATCCGTTGCGGTTGTTGCCGCTGCTGACCCTGACCTGGATCCGCAAGGCGCTGGTCTGGTGATCGGCCGCATGCCGCGCAGCCATCGCTGACTTGATGCCATGAGAATCCTGCTCGTCCACGCAGCATCCCGTTTTCCCCACGCGGAGAAATCCCATCCGCAGGGGATCATGTACCTCGCCTCGTACCTCAACGGGCGCAACGCTGCGCAGGTCGAACTGCTGGACATGCAGCTGGACACGGGCAACGTCGACAGCGTGATCGATCACGCCCGGCGGATTGCGCCCGATCTGGTCGGCTTCAGCGCCATGACCTTTGACGCGCCGGTGCTGCATCAGCTAGCCGGGCGGATCAAGGCCGAGCTGCCGCAGACGATCACCGTGGCCGGCGGCACCCATGCTACGTGTTACCCCGAGGACGTGATGGCCGACGAACACGTCGATTATCTGATCCGCGGCGAGGGAGAGCGCGCCTTTGAGCAGCTGATCGCGGCGCTGGACAGCGGCGGCAAGCTCGACGGAGTCGCCAGCCTGAGCTTCCGCAGCAACGGCGAGTTGATCCACACCGCGGAAGAGCCGTACATCGAGGACCTGGACAGCCTGCCCTTCCCGGCCTTCGACCTGCTACAGGTCGAGCGTTACTTCGACCTACCGCGAGTCGGAGTGATCTACGTCAATAAACGCTACGCCACACTGATCACCTCGCGCGGCTGCCCCTACCGCTGCGCCTACTGCCACCGCGTGTTGGGCAAGCGGCTGCGCAACCACAGCGTCGACTATGTGCTGGCCCTGATCGAGCGCCTGATGGCCGACTTTAACATCCGCGAGTTCGTGGTGATGGACGACATATTCAACCTCGACTTGGAGCGCACCAAGAATTTCGCGCGCGAAGTAATTCGCCGCAAACTGGGAATTACGCTGTCGTTTCCCTCGGGTTTGCGCGGCGATCGGATGGACGTTGAGGCCTTGCGATTGCTCAAACAGGCCGGCATGTACCGCTGCATGTTCGCCTTTGAGACCGGAAGCGCGCGGCTGCAAAAATACATTAAGAAAGATCTCGATATCGACAAGGTGCTCAAAATTGTGTCCGCGGCCTCGGACTTGGGGGTGCTGACCAACGGCGCGTTCATGATCGGATTTCCCACCGAGACCTATGAGGAGATGAAATCAACGGTGCGGCTGGCCGTGAAATCGAAACTGCACTCGGCCACGTTCCTGCGCGTGATCCCGTTTAAAAATACCGAGCTGTACGATTTGGCAGTGCGCGACCACGGACTGGTGCCTGAAGATTTCGACCAGTTCAACCTGCTCTCGACTTCTGTCAACCTCACCGACGTTCCCGAGCACAAGATCCGCCGGCTTAAGCGCTGGGCGTTCATCCGTTTTTACGCCTCGCCGGTCCGCCTGTGGCGCATCGCACGTCTGCTGCCGAACAAGCTGACACAAGTGCCCTACATCTTACGGTTCCTGTTCCGCAAGGCGTTCATCTGGTAACAGCTTTAATTAATCCTGAACCAGCGCCTCGGCCACCAAGTTCGACAGGTACTCGACCTTGACGTCCAGCTGATAATGCTCGTTGAGGTCTGAAAGCTGCGTGTGGCAGTTCTCGCAGGCAGTGGCCAGCACCTTGGCGCCGGTATCGCGCACTTGGTCGGCCTTGACCTTTGCCGATTTCATGCGGAAGTCCTTTTCGCCCATCGCCACCAGGCCTCCGCCCCCGCCGCAACACCAGTTGGCTGCGCGGTTGGGCTGCATCTCGACGAACTCGCCGGTGAGCTGTTCAATGATGTAGCGCGGATCCTCGTAGATTCCGCCGTTGCGCGCGATCTGACACGGGTCGTGGTAGGTCAGCCGTCCCTCGATCTTGCTGCGATCGACCTTGATCCGCCCCTCGCGCAAATAGCGCGCCATCAGCTCGACGAACGAGATCACCTCGAAGGGCAGCTCGCCCATCTGTTGTTTCATCACGCGGTAGGCAGTGCCGCACTCGCAGATCGCCACCTCTTTGACGCCCAGGCGCACGGCCTCGTCGATAATCCGCTGCGAGATCTCACGGGTCTTCTGAGGGTTGCCCACGAACGCGCCGAAGTTGACCGCCTCGAAGTAGGACAGCGACCACTTCTCCTGCGCCGCGTTCATAATCGCTGCCGCGGGAATCATCGAGTGTTTGCCGGCCAGCGCCACGTAGAGCACGTTGGCGCCCATCACGTCCAGCGGCACGGCCTCTTGCCCGCCTTCGCTGCGCCACATATCGAGCACCTCGGACTCGAGATTGTGCACGGCCTGGGCAAAGGTCTGCTTGGTCTGCTCGATGTTCTGGCCTTTGGCGATCGACATGTCCGAGAGCATGCTCAGCACCTTGGGCTCTTTGTCCGAGCCGATCAGCAGCATCTTGGCAATGCCCTGGATCGTCTGGGTATCGATACCGAACGGGCAATAGGTCATGCAGCGGCGGCAGCCGGTGCAGGTGTAGGCCGTCTCGTAGATCTTGTCCAGCCAACCGTCGTCCAGATCGATCGCCTCGTTCAGCGCCGGGGCCAGCTTGCCGCTGAGCTTGAAGTAGCGGTCGAACAGTCGGCGGATGTTCTGTGCGCGGCCAACCGCGCTGTAGCGGGTCTCGGGCGACGAGGCATAGGCGTGGCAGGCCTCGATGCACAGGCCACAACGCGTGCAGTTCTCCATGTACATCCGCACCGCGGAGGTCAGCCGCTCGCGGAACAGCTTCAGCAGTTCCTGTCTCTGGTCGTCTTCCATGGTCATCCCCTGCGAAGCTTGTTCATCGGCAGCGCGAAGAAGAAGTGCATCACCTTGCTAAAAGGCAGCAGCAGCAACAGCAGGTTGGCCAACAGCACGTGGAGTACCACCACCACGTAGTGCGAGCCGTAGAGCACGTCGCGCGGATTGTCGAACGTGAACTTGACCAGACCATCGAGGTAGGCCGCAAACTCGGGCTTGCCGATCACGAACCCGCCGCTGTTCCAGGAGTTGGCCCAACTAATCGTGTCGCCGGTGATAAAGATCAGGAACAGCAACAGCAGCAGCAGGTAGTCGGCGGGCACGCTGATCTCGCGTACCGGGCTGCGGAACCTGCGCCACATGAAGTACAGCACGGACACGGTCAGCACCACGCCCACGCCGCCGTATCCCAGCATGTGCTTGGACCCGGTAGGCATGATGTTGATCTGCGGCAGCAGGTCCAGGTGCGCAACGAGCAGCGCCAGCAGCGCCAGATGGAACAGTCCGAGAAAGACCCAGAACAGCGGCTGATGTTTGCGCACCGTGGGCATGGTAAAGACGTCGACGATCGCTCCGATCAGCGGCATGCGGCCAAGCAGCGTGCTGCGCTGCTCAAAGACCTTGAGCGTGAACGGGTGCCGCGGTCTGCGCCAGATCTGGACCGCGCGGATGATTATACCGACGATCGCCCAGGCCACCGCCAGGTAAACCATCGGGACGGTCACAAAATAGAAGAGCTTGTCGATCATCGTCGGCTCGCCCGCGGTCTATTTCAGGCGCTTGACAAAGATGCGGATCATCCCGGCCTCTTGCTTGGTCTCGACTATCTCGTGCCCGGTGGTCTGGGCCCAGGCCGGGAAATCGGAAAGCGATCCCGGATCGGTGGTCAGCACCTCGATCACCTCGCCGGTCTGGACCGAGCTGATATCCTGGCTGATCTTGACCACGGGCATCGGACAGGGCAGGCCCTTGTAATCTACCGTCTTGGTTACTGCATAATCTGGCATCTCTCGGCTCCTTGCGAATTAGATGAAAAGCTGGATTTTTGAATCTTTGGCCTCGGCGAGGAACGTGGCCACCCCGCAGTAGTCCAGATCGGGGTATTCGATGATCTCCTCGCGCTTGAAGCCCATCAGGTCCATCGACATTTCGCAGACCTTGATCTTGATGCCGAGCATCGCCGCCATCTCGAACAGCTGGTCGAGGCTCGGCGCGTTCTTCTTCTTCATCAGGTCCTTCATCATCGCGGTGCCCATGCCGGCCATGTTCATCTGCGAGAGTTTCGTTTTGTTGCGCCCCTTGGGGAGCAGCATGCCGAACATCTTGGACATCAGGTCCTTGCCGCGCACCTTGCCCTGGGGCTTGCGCAGGGCGGTCGTTCCCCAGAATGTGAAGAACTGCACGACCTGCATGCCCATGGCCGCCGCGCCCGTGGCGATGATCATCGCCGCCATCAGTTTATCCAGATCGCCGGAAAAGACGACCATCGACAGCTTGTTCTGCTGGCCGGTCCCGGTCTGAGCCACCGCAGCCTTGAGTTCGTCCAATTGTGTCTGTATTTCAGCGCTCATGATTTATGCTCCGGTTTGCCGCGTCGCTTTGATCGGCGTGGGCGAATAGTTTCAATCCATCGAGAATAAAGATAAAACGATACCCACACGGTAAACATGACATGCGTCATGTATTCGCTCGACATTCCGATTTTCTAATTTGATTTGTTCAGCAACAACGCGGAAAGATGCGCTCCTCCCGCAGCCGATCTAAAGAAAAGGGCTTGGTCTATTGATCGATTATTGATCCGCCTCAGCCTCGAGGATCATCGATGCCGCGGTCTGGCCCGAGCTGAGCACTGCGGACTGCCCGCCGCCGGGGAAAGTATAGGCGCCGGCAAGATAGAGGTTCTCGATCGGTGTCTGCTGCTGCAGCCTGCGCAACGTGCCCTGGTCCACGGTATTGGCCCAACCCAGGATCGTGCCCGCCGGGTTGAAACTGAACAGCTCGTTGGTCACCGGCGTGCCGATCTCCAAGACCTCGATGTGTTCAGACAGTCCGGGCAAATATTCCTCTGCGCGTGCGATCAACACCTGCGCCACGTTCTCGCGGTACTCCAGGTACTCCTCGTAGCCCTCGTCGAATCCCCAGCGTTGGTCGATGTCGTAGGGCAGATAGGTCGTGAGCGAGATCGAGCTCTTACCCTCGGGCGCGAAGCCCGGATCGACCTTGGAGTAGTTGGAGATAATGAAGAACGTGTTTTCCAGATCACCGCTGGAGGAATACTGGAAGTTAACGTCCATATCGTTGGACTCGTTGACCATCAGCTCGTGCGAGCCCTGGAACAGGTCGTTGTAATCGTAATCCACGCCCATGAAAACCTGCAGCGTGGCCACGCCCAGGGTCATGCCCTTGAGCTTCTGCACGTAATCGGCGGGGAGATATTCCTCGCCGACCATGCCCAGCAGTGTGGACCAAGCGTTGGCGTTGGAGACCACGTAGCGCGTGTTGTAGCAAGCGTCGTCCGCGGTCTGCACCTGCACCGCGCGGCCGTCCTGGATCACAATCTTGGTAGCGGTGGTGTTCAGCCGCAGGCTGCCGCCGTTCTCAAGGAACACCTGCGCCAGCCCCTCGGTGATGGTGGCCGACCCACCCTCGAAATAGTAGAAGCCCTCGAGGTGGTAGCCGCCCCACATCGTAACGAAGTACAGCGCCTGCAGCTCGGAGGGGCCCAGGCCGATGTAGGTTACTAATTGTTCGAACAGTCCGACCAGCTCAGGATCGTTAATGTACTGGCCGACCATCTCGGCCAGCGGCATGTCCATGTAGCGCAGCAGATTGATCGCGTAGGGCAGATCGTTGACCAGCTTAAAAATCTCTTCGATGGTTACGCCATCGCCCAAGGCCATCAGCTCTTGTAGCGCCCTGCTGCAACGGCGCATGTCCTCGAACAGCTCGACGATCCCGTCTTCCTCGTCGGGATAGCTCTCGATCAGCAGCTTGCGATACTCCCAGATGTCTCCGGGCACCAGCACGTCGACTCCGGGAAAGACCGCGCGGTAGGTCGGGTCGCACAAAATCGGATTTATGCGATGCATGATGTCCAGGTCCTCGAACATCGCGCGGGTCGAGCCGCCCTCGCCCAGGCCGCTCATGGCGTGCAGCGAAGCCTCGAAGGTGTAGCCGTCGCGCTGGAAGGTGGTCATGTAACCGCCGACCTTGTAGTGCTTCTCGATCAGCACCACGTCCATCCCGGCCAGCGCCAGGGCTGCCGCGGCAGCCACGCCGCCGCCGCCCGCGCCGATCACCACCACGTCGACGTCTTGCTCTGCCGGGCACTGGATCTGCGGGTCGAACTTGTGGCAGGCCGTGCAGTGGCGTTCGTCCACGAAATTGAGCGCCGCATGGCTCCCCGCGTGGCAGCTCGAGCATTGGTCAAGGGCGTGTCCGGCGGGCCGCAACGGCGCGCCGTTGGAACCGTGGCAGGTCACGCACTCGCCGTCGAGAAAACCATCGTAGTGCATCTGTCCATGGCACCCGGCGCAGTCGGCGTTGCCCCACCCCGAGTGCATGCCGCCCAGTTGGGCCGACACTACGTCCGGGCTGGCGCTGCTCACGGCATCGGGAGGCGCCTGGTCGTCGTCGTCATCGTCGCCTGATTCGCAGGCAATGCACAGCGTGAGCAACAGCGCCACGCACAGCAACGGCAGCAACTTGAACAGGCTGATACGGGACATCGGGCCTCCTTAACTTGATCTGATCGAGCGGGCGGTGTCTTCAGAATTCTATAGCACAGCGCCGGAAATATTTCCTCTTATCAAAATTCAACCGCAGCACTTTGCATCGCGGTCATCGTCGTCATCGCCAGCTTGGTCATCGTCTTCCTCGTCATCGTCGGACACATCATCATCGTCGTCATCAGGCACGTCGTCGTCGTCATCGTAGGGCCCCTCTCCGGGCAACACGCCGTAGTAGACATTGACCCAGTAGGCCAGCAGGTAATCAAATCCCGAACCCACCAGGTTGCGATCCTCGGGATGGCTGCATGCGGCCTGGAACACGCCCGAGCTCTGCCAGTACATATCGGTCCAGTGCCGGTCGTTGAGCTGACGAGCGTCGCGGGTCTGGGGCTCGATGCGAATCAGGCCTTCGAGAAACGGGAAAATCTCGGTCAACTGCGCAAGCAACACGGAGAGCGGATCGAGCTCCATCTCCGAGCAGGTGATGGCGCGCTTGTAGTCCGGCGGATCCCAATACTGGTTGAGTGTCAGCAGCGTGTCGTCCTCAATCTGTTGCAGTTCGGCCTCGTCGCAATGGCCTAGCCGCAGGCAGCCGGTGACGTGCACTGCGTCGAACCACGGATTGTAGGTCCCCTCGACCCACGGCCGGTTGTAGTTCTGCCACAGCTCCCAGAAGTGATACAGGCGCGAGTCCATCGGCCACAGGCGGAAGATCGCCTGGAAGTCCAGGTGCCGCAGGTTGTTGCCGTAGTACTCCTGGTAGCGGTTGAGAAACGCGCTGACGTCCACGGGCAAATAGGGCTTGTTGAGATCGAACTGCAGGTCGAGCAGCTCCCAGTAGTACGGCTCGTCGATCACGTAGGCTGCTTGCACCAGCCAGGCCAAACGTTTGAGCGGCCCTATCCATGCTGCGTTGTTGCCCGTGTATTCGCCGTTCTCATCGCGGATGTTCCACTGGTTCTCCTCGAGCATCTGCACCACAGATGCAAGGTCCTCGCGGATGATCTGCCGCACGTCGTGGTCCTCGTCGCCCAACGCCTGGTAGGCCCAGGTCATGCCGTACCAGTAGCCGCTGTATTGATCGCGGCTGGTCTGGTGGACCCAGAAGTAGTCCTCCCACTCGCCGCTGCCGTGCACCTTCCAGCCGTGATCGTCCGGGAAGTTGCAGTTCCAGGGCCACGAATCGTGCGCAGCGTAGCGCGGGATGTAGCCCGGCGTATCGGTGATCTGCATTGCGTCGTGCATGTACCCGACAATACGGATCACCTCCTCGCGGGCCGCAGGGTCCTGGGTGATGATGTAGCGCTGGGATTCGGCCGCGAGGTACATCCCGGTCCAGATCATGCTGTCGCCCTGGTTGTGCAGCCAGGTGACGTCGGTGTAGGTCTCGTCGCTGAACAAGGCCACGGTGGTCAGCCCGCCCAGATCGCCGGTGTGCCACCAGTTCTCGATCCACTGCTGATAGTCCTCGGCCTTGCCGTTGAGGTACGGGTCGAAGTCATCGGCAACAGCGGGCGCAGTCGCTACGATCAACAACAGGATCGTCAATATGCTCAATCTGCCCAAGACAACCTCCGTGGGTTCGAGGGAGCCGACATTGTTACCCGATCCACCGGACGTGTGCCAGAGGCTTGTCTCAACATTGACCCTGGGGTACAAGGTTCGCGGAGGTCGCCTTGGGACGATTATTTTTGCTGTTTACGCTGCTGCCGCTTGCCGAGCTGGTGGTGTTGATCCAGGTCGGCGGCCGTATCGGCGCGATGACCACGATCCTGATCGTGGTCTGCACCGCCTGGGTCGGCGCCGTACTGGCGCGACGCGAGGGTTTGCGGGTCTACGCCGACTTCCAGTCGCAGATCAAGTCCGGGCAACTGCCCGGTGACGCGATCCTCGAGGGCGTGCTGGTATTGGCCTCGGCCCTGACCCTGATCACCCCGGGATTCATCACCGACAGCGTGGGCCTGCTGCTGCTGTTACCGCAGGTGAGAAAGGCCGTTGTGCTCAAGCTGAAAAAGCATTACGCGGATAGGATCATGGTCAAGCAGGGGATCATCGACATCGACGATAACAACATCGACGTCTGAGAATACCGGCCGCCAATCACAGGGAGCGCACGCAGCGCGTGGCTCCATAATAATCGCAGGTGCTGACCTTGGGATTGGGCGAGATAAACGCCTCGTTGAAGTAGACGGTCCAGACGCGGACCTCGTAGTCCTCGACCTCCGAGCTGGTCCAATAGAAGAAACAATCGCCGACCAGCGCGGCCGGCCAGTAGCAGCCATCGGCCGGTCCGTTGCCATACAAGCAACCATCGCACCCCTCGTTTGCGCAATCGTACCCCAGGCAGTCGTCCTCAACGCGACATGCTCCACCCGATTCTGTATCCAGGCATCCGCGGATCAGACTGCGTAACTCGGAAATTGTGGGCAGGCGCCAGTTGCCGTAGCCCGCGTAGCTGAGGCTCGCGCAGTATTCCTCGGCCTGCTGCCAGTCAAGATAGTCGGCGGTCGGCTTGATTTGCCACATCAGACCCTGTTGCGGGTCGCTGACCACGTCTCCCTCCGGGTCTTCCCCCTGGTCGTCATCGTCGTCATGGTCGTCATGGCCGCACGCCGCGCACAGCACCAACAGCGAGCAGGCGATCGCCAGCAGCGCGGCCCTGTTCATCAGCACGTCAACCGCAGCACGACGAATCATCGTCATCATCTCCCTGGTCGTTGTCCGCATCATCGCAAGCGTCGGTCTGTTCGTTGCAGACTTCGTCCTGAGTCTCACACGGGTCGCCCGCATGCTCCTGGCAATCTCCTTCTAGGCAGGCATCTTCGCCGTTGCAAAACAGGCCGTCGTCGCAGGCCGAGCCGTCGTTGTACGACCACTGGTCCTGTGATTGGTCCGGTTCGCACAACAGGCAGACGTTGTCCGGGTTCGCCTCGCCCGGCCCGTAGTGCTCGCCGTCGATCTCGCAGCCGAAGAAGGTGCCGTGATAGACAAAAGCGCCGCCCTCATCATCCTGCTGCGGGCCCCTGCTGTAATCCGGCGCGCCCACGATCACGTCATCGTACCCGTCGCCGTTCACGTCGCCGGCCGTGGAGACGCTGCTGCCGAAGTGAGCGCCGTCCTGCCCCAGGCCGGCGTTCCAGTCCGGCTCAAAGGACAATCCCATTATCCGCGAGCCCAAATA
>JAVCCG010000140.1 GCA_030765605.1 Candidatus Alcyoniella australis | reverse complement strand
GTTTAGTGGACGGTTCTCTTATGCTGCCATAGCAGCCTGACATTCGAAACGTCTTTCGTATTCGACCGGGCTCAGGTTGCCATTGGTCGAGTGTTTGCGTTTGCCATTGTAGAAGACCTCGATGTACGGGTAAGCGGCCTCGCGCCGGTCGGCGATTTGGCGGCGGGCGATCCCAGAAGTGAGAGGTGGAAATAGTGGCTTCCAAGCAGAATTTACCAGCGGAGCAGGATTGGGTCGACAGTTTCGGTCACCACGTGACGCGCTGCACGGCCCGCACGAAGAAAAATGGGCAGCGCTGCACCCATCCCGCCGTGGAAGGCTACACGGTCTGCCGCATGCACGGTGCGAACCCGAAGAATCATGGCGGCGCGCCGCCTGAAAAACTGCGCGGCAACCTCAACGGCCTGATCCACGGGGCTTACGTGAAGCGCATTCTCGACGAGCAGGACCAGGAGCTATTCGACCGGACCCTCGAAGCGATCCGCCACGACTTCGATCTCAACAAATCCACCGACCAGATTCAGGCAGCGATGGCGGCTTTTTACTTCACGCGGTGGTATCGCGCCATCGAGGGCAAGGCGCTATCGGCGAGTTCGACGTGCTGCTGCGTAAGCAACTCGAATCGCTCAAGACCACGCGAGCGCAGCGCGACACGAGCAGCGGTCCGCAGACCACACCCGCCGAATGGGCCGTGGCGCTGCTGACCCGCGTGAAGGAAGCCAAAGAGAAAGAGGCGAATGGCGACGAAACGGAAAAATAACCTGTCCCTCGCCAAAACTCGTCCGTCAATGGAATCAACGAATTACTCGATCACGTCATAGTCTTCAACGAGCGTCACGTGCGAGGCCACACAGACCGGCGGAGCGTGCGGGATAACGGACGAGTGTCTGGATTCCGATTGCCAGGATGAGGCGTGCTATCCATGTCAAAGCGAAGGACCCAACGGCGGCAATTACGGGCCTCTGGAACTGCCCAATGACGGCCAAGCCTATTGGTCGGGTTCCACTGTCGTGGACCTGGACGACCAGGCGTGGCTCGTCAATTTCGATTTGGGCTCGGTGGACATGAGCAACGTCAACCACAACGGGCACACGCGCTGTGTGCGCTAGCCCGCCCTACTTCTCGTAGTAGCGGCCGTACATCTCGTCTTTGATCTTCTTGACCAGCCCCGCGCGCGTATCAGGGTCCAGGGAGGCGTCCGTCTCGAGCTGTTGCTCAAAGGCGTTGACCATTTTCATTGCCTCGGACAGCGCATCGACGCTCTCGATCTGGGCGCGGACTTCCTTGAGCAGCTCGCCCTCGCCGGGGATATCTTCGATAATCAGGGCCCCGCGATAGCCCACGCTCGATGGTGAGGCGTCCTCTGCTTTTTCCTGCTGAGCCTGGATTTTGGCCTTCTTGGCCTGCTCGGTCTGTTTGGCCTGTCTGATCTTGGCCTCGCGCTCGATGCGCGCCAGCAGGTTCAGCCGGTCGCGCAGCAAATGCGCCGCGTGGCTGATCAGGAAGCTCTGCAAGGTGTTGTAGCGATACGAGCGCAGCTGGGCCACATCGGCCTTGGCCTGGTCAAGCAGTTGCTTGGCTTCCTCGTGGAGCAACTCGCGTGCGGCCAGCTCGACCAGCTCATGCTCCAGCTCGTCGGAGGTGAACACCAGCCGCATGTGGCTGCGCCCCATGCGCGCCAGCTCCAAGGCCCAGAAGGCGCTGAACACCAGGCCGCCCACGGCGAACAGCAGTCCGAGAAAGTTCAGCGCGTGCATCGCCGCGCGCCCCTCGCTCATGGACAGCGAGATCGTGCAAAAGACCGCCAGGGCTAAAAAGCCGATGGGCGTGCCGATGAATAGCCCAAGAACCAGGAATCTCGATCTCACCGCTGTATTGTCCTCTGTTTTGCTATTTAAAGCGCCAGGTCATTTGGGCACGGCCGATGGGTCCGCTGACAATGCAGTCGAGCGTTGCGGTCTGCTCGTCCCACAGTGCCGCGCCCTGATCGTCTTGGGCCGGGAACAGCACCAGGTACGGGGTGCTCCAGCCGTCGAGATACGGGAACAGCTCGCGCAGCTCCTCGGGCCGAACCTTGACCGGGATGATCGACTCGGCCTGGACCGTGACGCCGCGTTCGTTTTGCAGCCACACGCTCCAGCTCGAGGGCTGACGCGCGATGTCGTTGGCCGCGCTTTTCTGGGTGTACAGCGCCAGCATCACCAGCTGCAGCTCGGGCCGCACGGCCACGCCCAGCACGTCGCGTTCGGGCGCGGAGACGCCCTTGGCCGGGCCGTGGCTACGCGCACGCTCGGCGTTGAGCGCCGTTTCCATCGGCTCGCTGATCAGGGTGGCCCGCGCCTGCAGCACGCAGTCCAGACCGTCGTAGACCTTGTCGCCGCGGGTCCAGTTTTGCAGCATCGAGAAGTACGAACCGCGCGTGCCCCGGTAGCTGCGTTCCAGGTCCACGTTTTTGGAGCAGCCCACGGCCAGGGCCGCGAGCAGCAGCGCAACCGCCAGCGCAATCAGTCGGCGCTTCATCGGGCAACCTCCTCGCGGGTCAGCAGCGGCTCGAGCTTGTAGCCGTGCTGCGCCAGGTTCTCCGCTCCGCCCTCCTGGCGGTCGACCAGGCAAATCACGCGCAGCACCTTAAATCCGGCATCCTCAATGTGGCCGATGGCCTTGAGCGTGGAGCCGCCGGTGGTGACGACGTCCTCGACCACTGCGACCTGCGCGCCATCCGGGATGTTCTTGCCGCCCTCGATCCAGGACATGGTGCCGTGCCCCTTGGGCTCCTTGCGCACGATGAACGCCGGGATCGGCTCGTCGCGCAGCGAGCTGACCAGCGCCAGCGAAGCGACCATCGGGTCGGCCCCGAGAGTCGGGCCGCCCACGGCCTGCACCGCCGGTCCGAGCTTGAGCTGCTCGAACAGCAGCGTGCCGACCAGGTAGGCGCCGCGCGGGTGCAGCGTGGTCTGCTTGCCGTCGAAGTAGAAGTCCGACTCGCGGCCCGAGGCCAAGACCACGCGTCGTTGCTCGTAGCTGCGCTCGCGCACCAGCTCGACCAGCTCTTGTTTTAGTTGCCGTACGTCGATCTTCATGTCCATTGTTATAACCCGTCAGTCGAAAAGCGTCATCTGCCTGCGCGAGCCCTCTTTCTCGGGCTCGATCGGATAGTCGTGGTTGAAGCAGGCGCAGCAGAAGTCGTCTTGGTTGTCGCCGATGGCTGCAAGCATGCCCTCGATCGAGAGGTAGCCCAGACTGTCGGCGCCGATAAACTCGCGGATTCCCTCCAGGTCGAGCCGCGCGGCGATCAGCTCCTCGCGGGTCGGGGTGTCGATGCCGTAGTGGCACTGGCCGACGGTCGGCGGGCTCGAGATCCGCAAGTGGACCTCGGTCGCGCCGGCCGCGCGAATCATGCGCACGATCTTGCGCATGGTGGTGCCGCGCACGATCGAGTCGTCGATCACCACGCAGCGCCGTCCCTTGATCACGGCGCGGATCGGGTTGAGCTTGACCTTGACGCCGAAGTGGCGGATCGACTGCGCGGGCTCGATGAACGTGCGGCCCACGTAGTGGTTGCGGATCAGGCCGTTGCTCAGCGGCATCCCGAGCTGCTCGGCGTAGCCCAGGGCCGCGGTCGCGCCCGAGTCGGGCACGCAGAACACCACGTCGGCCTCCGCCGGTTGCTCCAACGCCAGTTGATGTCCCATCCTGCGCCGCACGTCGTAGACGTCGTGGCCGAAGATGAACGAGTCGGGTCGCGCGAAGTAGACGTACTCGAACACGCACTGCCGCAGCCGCTGCTTGGGAAACGGGAAGTACGAGTGCAGGTCGCCCTGGTGGATGATTACGATTTCGCCGGGCTCCACCTCGCGCACGAAGTCGGCCTCGATCAGGTCCAGGGCGCAGGTCTCGGAGGCCAGCACCCAGGTGCGGTCGCTGCGGCGGCCCAGCACCAGCGGCCGGAAGCCCAGCGGGTCGCGCACGCCGATCAGCATCTGCTCGGTGATGATCGTCTGCGAGTACGCGCCGTGCACGCGGCTCAGCGCGTCGAGCAGCCGGCCGAGAAACCCGTCGGCGCGGCTCGAGGCGATCAAATGCGCCAGCACCTCGGTGTCGGTGCTGGTGCGGAAGATCGAGCCCTCGCGCTCGAGATGTTCGCGGATTCGTCCGGCGTTGACCAGGCTGCCGTTGTGCGCGATTGCCAGATAGCCGCGCGCATAATCGACCGCCAGCGGCTGGACGTTGGCCGCTACGCTCTGGCCGTAGGTCGAATAGCGCACGTGGCCGATAGCCGTCGAACCGGGCAGTGCGGCCAGCGCCTGGTCGTCGAAGACCTCGTTGACCAGCCCCATTCCGCGGTGCAGCTCGACCCGCTTGCCGTTGTAGGCCGCGATCCCCGCGCTCTCCTGGCCGCGGTGCTGCAGGGCGTAGAGTCCGAGGTAGGCCAGCTTGGAAGCCTCGGGATGGCCGTAGATCCCGATCACGCCGCACTCGTCGTGAAAACGGTCGTCGTTCAATCGGCCTCCTGCGCGCCGAAGACACGCGCGAAGATCTCGTCCACGTAGCGCGTGTGACGCCCGATGTCCAACGCCTGCTCGATCGCCTCGACCCCGATGTGCCCAATCAGCTCAGCGTCGGCGAGCAACGTCTTTTTAAAGTCGGCCCCCTGCTCCCAAACCTGCATCGCGTTGCGTTGCACCAGCTTGTAAGCCTCGTCGCGCGGCAGCCCCTTTTGCGCCAGCATCAGCAGCAGCGACTGGCTGGCCTCCAGCCCGCCCATCAGCGCGAGGTTGCGCTTCATGCGCTCGGGGTAGATCACCCAGCCGCGGATCAGCCGGGCGAGCCGGTCGAGGCCGAAATCCAGGGTCACGGTGGCGTCGGGCCCGATCATGCGCTCGACCGAGCTGTGACTGATATCGCGCTCGTGCCACAACGCCTGATTCTCCAACGCGGCCATTGCATAGGAGCGCATCAGTCGCGCGATGCCGCACAGGTTCTCCGAGCGGATCGGGTTGCGCTTGTGCGGCATGGCCGAGCTGCCGGTCTGGCCCACGGCGAACGGCTCCTCAGCCTCGTAGACCTCGGTGCGTTGCAGATGGCGGATCTCGGTGGCGATCTTTTCCATGGTGCCGCCGATCACCGCCAGGGTGGTGAAGAACTGCGCGTGCCGGTCGCGCTGTACGATCTGGTTCGAGGCCGGAGCCGGATCGAGCCCGAGCTTGGCGCAGACCCGGGCCTCGACCTGCGGCGGCAGATGGGCGAAGGTGCCCACCGCTCCGCTGAGCTTGCCCACGGCCATGCTCTTGCGTGCGGCCCGCAGCCGCTCGATGTTGCGCCGGGTCTCGTCGTACCAGATCGCCAGCTTGAGCCCCAGGGTGATCGGCTCGGCGTGAATCCCGTGGCTGCGGCCGATCATCAGCGTCTGCTTGTGCTCCAAGGCGCGCTCCTTGAGCGCCGCGGCCAACTGCTCCAGATCGTCCAGCAGAATATCCGCACAACGGCAAATCTGGATCGCGTAGCAGGTGTCCAGCACATCGGAGCTGGTCATGCCAAAGTGCAGCCAACGCCGGCCCTCGCCCATCTGCTCGCCGATGTGCCAGATGAACGCCACCACGTCGTGCCGCGTGCGCGCCTCGATCTCGAGAATGCGCTCGGGGTCGATCCGGACCTCCACCGCCTCGCTACGGACCTGCTCCCAGGCCGCTGCGGGTACGATCCCCTCGGCGGCCATCGCCTCAAGGGCTGCGAGCTCGATCTCGAACCAGATATCGAACCGCGACTTGTCGGTCCAGATCCCGGCCATTTTCTCGCGTGAATAACGTGGGATCACAGACTTCCCCCCTTATAACTCGATCAGCTCGGTTGGCCGGTGCTGGTCGGCGGCCACGATTGTCAACTCCGGGCAACACAGTCCGGCCACGCTACGCCGCGCGCAGGCCAGGGCCAGCTCGGGCTTGTTGTTCTCCTCGCTCAGGTGCGCCAGAAACACCCAGCGCAGCCGATCGTGCAACAGCGAGACCAAAAGCTCGGCGCTCTGCTGGTTGGACAGATGCCCGCGACGCCCCTTGATCCGCGCCTTGAGATCGGGCGGATACGGCCCGTCGAGCAGCATCTGCGGATCGTGGTTGCTCTCCAGCACCAGCGCGTCGCAGCCGGCCAGATGGTGCGCCACCAGTTTGGTGGCAATGCCCAGATCCGTGGCGTAGCCCAGTTTAAATCCATTGCTCGCCAGCACGTAGCCCAGCGGCTCGTTGGCATCGTGGCTGATTGGAAACGGCCGCACACTCAACGGCCCGACGTTGACCTCAACTCCCGAACGAATCCGCCGCGGCTCGGGAATCCGTCCCTGACTGCGCAGACGGTCCAGCACCGGCTGGGCAGCAAAGACCGGCACATTGTGCTTGCGTGCCAGCGGCCCCACGCCGCGCAGATGGTCGATGTGCTCGTGGGTTACGAACACGCCGTCCAGATCCGCAGGGTCAGCTCCACACTGCGCCAAGCGCACGGTCAGTTCCTTTAACGTCAGCCCGGCGTCGACCAGCAGCCGCACGCCCTGGCTCTGGATATAGGTCGAGTTGCCCTTGCTGCCGCTGGCTAAGACTGAGATTTTCATCAGGTACCCGGTAGGATGTCAGCCCACATCGATGATGCGTCTGGGAAAAAGCTAAATTAGCAGACGCCCGTCAGGGCCGCAATAGATCTGCGCCACGGCTTGCGCAGTACGCTGGTTGTAATGCCACGACCCACCCCGCGCCCGGGCGGCTTAGAGCCGCCACAAAACTCGCGGCACCTTAGAGGTGCCACAAAACTCGCGTAGTTCGCTGGTCGTAATCCAACGATCCACTCCGCGACCAAAGATCGGGGAGGGAGGGTAAAGATCGTTAAAACGATCTTTGGCGGCTTGGAGCCGCAGCGAAACTCGCGGCACCTTAGAGGTGCCACAAAACTCGCGTAGTTCGCTGGTCGTAGCGCCACGACCTTTTCCGCGTAGAAACATTGGGGGAGGTGGCAAGGTGAGTAGTTTATGAAAACCACTCGCCAATGCCCTGCTCGCGCCTACTAAATAATGTTATCCAACATTATTATCTCCCCCACTTCTCTGTTGGGGGGCGGATCATCGATGCTCACAGTCCGAGCTCAACGCGCAGCTGCTCGACCCAGGCTCGGACCCGCTCGACGGTCATCGAAGATTGGTTGTCCTCGTCGAGAACCAGGCCGATAAAGCGCCCGTCCTCCAAGGCCGTCGAGTGGATGAAATCATAGCCTTCGGCGGACCAACGGCCGATCACCTCGGCTCCGCATGCAAGGAGCGCCTCGTACAGCGGTCGCAGTCCGTTGACGAACGAGTCGGGGTAGGCCCGCTGGTCTCCCACGCCGAACAGCGCGACCTTCTTGCCCTGCAGGTCGAGCTTTTGCAATTGGGGCAGGAATTCCTCCAAATCCGGCTGCGGGTCGCCGAAGCCCCAGGTCGAGGTACCGACTATCAGGGTCTGGTACTCCAACAAGTCCTCGGCCGTGCAATCGGCGATATCGTGCACGTTGCTGCCGTTGTTAAGCATGTTCTTGATCAGCAGCGCTGCCTTGCGCGTATTGAAGCTCATCGATCCGTAAAGGATGCCGATGCTTGCCATCCGTTTCTCCTGCGGGGGGTCCTGGCTCTCATGCGGCCAGTTAAAAGCGATCGGCCCGGCAATGGAATGATCTAAATCAGGGTTTGTGCTTTAAACCCAGATTATTGATCGAGCTTCCGCCGCGGCCCAGCGTTGCCCAACGCTTGACAATCGTCCGGCCGCGTCCGATTGTAATTTTTTATGGCTCTACACGATTTACTCGACACCCTACCCGAGCGCGTGGTCGACGCGCTGATCGATTCGTGCCCCGACACGCTGCTGGTGATCGACACCCAGGGGGCGATCGTCGCGGCCAACGAGGCAGCGGAATTAATGCTGGGCTATACCCGGGACGAGCTGTGCGTGGCCTATCTGGGGCTGATTTTGTCCGGCTCAAAACTTGGGGATAATGAGCTGCCTCCGGCGGAACCGATCCACGATTTCGAGACGCAATTCAAAACCCGCTCGGGCGCCGAGGTGCCGGTCTTGGTCAGCTCCGGCCCGATCCACGACGAACATGGCTTTATCTGCGGCGGGACGATCATCGCCCGCGACGTGAGCAGCCAACACGAACTGCAGGGCCGCCTGGACGACATCCAACAGATGTTCAGCTCGCTGATGGACAACATCAGCCTGGGCATCTATCGCACGACCCCCGGCCCCACGGGCCGCTACCTCTACGCCAATCGTTCGTTGGCGCGGATGCTGGGTTACGGCTCGGCCGAGGAGCTCAAGCGCATGCCCGTGTCCGAGCTCTACGAAAATCCGCTGGAGCGCAAGTTGGCGGTCGAGGAAGTGATGCTCAACGACGAAGTGCGCGATAAGCGGCTGCGTCTGCGTCGCAAGGACGGCTCGCTGCTCAAGGTCTTGTGCACCTCGCACCCCTGCCTGGACGATCAAGGCCACGTCAAGTGGATCGACGGTTTTGTCCAGGATATATCGGAACGCGGAAAGGTCAGTCGGGACTGATCGTCGCGGCGGGGACCGGCTGCGGTCCGTTACTCACTAAATCAGCAGCAGCAGCCGTTGCGGCCGGCGCCTCGACCTTGATCGCCGAAAGCTGCGGGAAAAAGCGGTAGAGCGCGGCGCGCGCCAGCTTGGAATAGAGCTTGAGGCTCAGCGGAACCTTGAACAGCAACCGCAGGACGCGCAAATTGCCCAGCCAAAACCTGCGATAGGCCAATCGGCGCATGCGCTCGAGGGTCACGTCGTCCATCGCCGAGTAGTTGGTGGCCGAATGGTGGTAGGTCTGGTTGTATTCGACTACGGCCTCGGTACCGGCTTGGGCCACGATCTGTTTGTACCAGCTCGAGCCGACCATCGGCACTGGATTGGCGAATCCGGCCGAGTCCAGCGGCAGCTCGCAGGACATCTTGATTGTGCTGCGCGCCTCCTCTTGGGTCTCGCCGGGCAGGCCGATCATGAAAAATCCGTGGCAGATCACGCCCTCGTCGTGGAACCAGTGCACAGCCTCGGTCAGCCGCTCGAGGTCCACATTCTTGCGGATCTCGCGTTGTATCCGCGGGCTGGCGCTCTCAATGCCGAACGCCGTGCGGTAAACTCCGGCGCGCGCCAGCAGCCGCACGGTCTCGCGGTCGAGGATGTCGCCGCGTACGCCGGAGACCAGCGAGATCGCCACGCGGTAGGGCCGATCGATCAGCAGCCGACAGATCGCCTTGACCCGCTCGGGCTGTAGGTTGAACACCTCGTCCTGGAACGCCACCTCGCGAATGCCGTACTCGGCGACCAGATAGTCGATCTCCTCGACCACGGCCTCGGCCGAACGCACGCGGTATTTGCCGCCAGTGACCGAGAAGCAATAGATGCACTTGTAGGGGCACGAGCGCGATGTAAACAGCGCCATGTGCTCGCGGCGTTTGAACAGGATGCTCGAACGAAACACGTCGAAGTAGGCCGGCACGTTGATCAGCTCATATGCGGGCAAGGGCAATGCGTCGAGGTCCTCGATCGGCACGCGCTCCGCGGTCAACAGCGGCAGCCCGTCGCTGCGCAGGGCCAACCCCGGCACCTGCTGCGGATCGCCCCCGCGCCCCAAGGTCTGGACCAGCTCGACGAAAGTCCGTTCGCCCTCGCCCACCACCACGTAGTCGATGTTGGGATCGGCCAGCGTGCGCAGCGGATCGCCCGTGGCGTGGGCCCCGCCGATCACCAGCGGCAGCCCGGGAACCCGGTCTTTGATCGCCGTGGCCGCGCGATGCACGAACGGCATCTCGATGCTCACCGCGGTCAGGCCGACCACGTCCGGCCGTTCGCGCGCCACCATTGCGGCTGCGGCCTGCGGACCTTGGTCGAGCAAGTTGTCGTCGTAGATCGATACCTGGTGCCCGACCTGGCGCAGGCAGGCCGCCACGCTCATCAGCCCGATGGGCTGACTGACCACCCGCTCCGGATAGTCCGACGATGATTGAATCAAGATAATCTTGGCCAAGTCCCTACTCCCAAATAGAGGCAGACTATAAATACATCACCCGGATACATGCAATTGCGTAACGTAAAAACTTTCAGCGCTCCGCGCGCGCGGCATCTTTTTTCCAAACGCGCGAGGTGCTATTTTCTGCGAGACAAACCCATGGAGTGAACATGCGACGTCTACTGCTGCTGACCGCGCTGATCGCGACGCTCTCCGTGCCCGCTGCGGCCGCCACAATCAATTTGAGCTACAGCTTTACCGAGCCGCAACTGCACTTCGGCGCCCAGGGCGTCGAGCTTGAGTCCCAATCGCCAATGCTGGCGGTGCCGGGTCGACCCGCGATGCCCGTGCGCACGGTCTACGTGGCGCTGCCGCCGCAAAGCCGGCTGCTGTCGGTGCGCGTAACTCCCGGCGACGTGATGTTGCTCGAACAGGATCTCGAGCTGGCGCCTGTGGGAGCGTTGCGCAAGCTCTGCGGCGAGACCGACGCCACGCCCGGCCCGCGCTGGCGCGATCCCGCGGTCTACCTAAGCCAAAGCGCCTACCCCGGCGAAGGGGTAGAGGTCTTCGACGTGCAGCGCAAACTCGGCGTGCAGATCCTGCCGCTGCGGCTGCAACCGACCCAGTACGAGCCGCTCAGCGGCCGACTGACCCACGCCCGTCAGATGGATATCAGCATCGAGACCGCGCCCCGGACGGTCGAGCCGATCGAGCCGCAGATGCCGTTTCGCGGATCGGCGTCCGACCTTGAGACCCTGGCGCGGCTGGTGGACAATCCATCGTACCTGGCGCTGTACGCGGCCGATAAATCGCCGACCGAGGAGTACGAATACGTGATCCTCTGCCCGGCCTCGTTCGCCGCGACAATGCAGACGCTGGCCGACTTTAAGGCCGCGGTCTGGGGCCTGAGCGCCACGGTCTACACCCTGACCGACGTGGAGGCCAACTACAGCGGCGCGGACCTCACGGCCAAGGTGCGCGCGTTCGCCCAGGACATCTACGCCAACTGGGGCACGCGCTTTCTGCTGATCGTCGGCGATGTCGACGGCTCGAACCCCGCGGGCTGGACCGCGCCGATGCGCATGCTGTGGGTCACCGGGATCGACCCCGACGGCCCCACGACCTACACCGAGACGGTGATGGCCTCGGATTTGTACTTCGGCTGCCTGGACGGCTCGTACAACTTCGACGGCGACGATAAGTTCGGCGAGCCCACCGACGGCGAGGGCGGCGGCGAGGTCGACCTGATGTACGAGCTCAGCGTGGGCCGAATTGCCGCGGACACGGTGGACGAGGCCAACAACCAGATCGCCAAGATCATGGGCTTCGAGCAAAACGGCGCGCCGCGCAAGGTGATGCTCGTGGGCGAGACGCTCGATTCGTACACCTCCGGCGGCGACATCAAGAACCTGATTCACGACCACATGGACGAGGTCGACGCCACGCGGCTGTACTCCGACCTGGGCACGCTGAGCTACTCGGCGATCGTCAACAACATCAACAGCAACGAGCACCAGTGGGTCAACCACTGCGGCCACAGCAACGTCACGTCCAACATGTCCTTCTACACTTCCGACGTTTACGACCTGACCAACACCACCTATTACCTGGGCTGGTCCCACGGCTGTTACGCGGGCTCGATCGATTCGCGTTCGACCTACGGCGGCTACTATTCGGGCGATTGCATCGTCGAGTACTTCACCGACAAGACCGGGGCCGGAGCGTTTGCCTACATCGCCAACTCGCGTTACGGCTTCTACCTCGAGGGGCGGCTGGACGGCCCGAGCAGCGTCTACGACTGGACCTTTGCCGACGCGCTGTTCACCGAGGATATCCACGAGCTCGGCGCGGCCCACGACTACAGCCGCGAGGCCAACATCGCGCTGCTCGACCCGAACACGATGATGCGCTACCAGATGTACGAGCTGCTGCTGTTCGGCGATCCGCAGACGCCGATGCTCTTTGACTGCGACTGGGACGACGACGGGGTCGACGGCGCGCAGTGCGACGGACTGGATTGCGACGACCGCGACGCGCTGCGCTTCCCGGGCAACCCCGAGCAATGCGACGGGATCGACAACGACTGCGACGGCGCGCCGGGCGCGGACGAGGTCGACCTCGACCTTGACGGCTTCATGGTCTGCCAGGACGACTGCGACGATGGCGACGCCGCGATCAATCCCGATGCGGACGAGGTCTGCGACGACGGCGTGGACAACAACTGCAACGGCGAGATCGACGAGGGCTGCGGCGACGACGACGATGACGACAGCGGCGACGACGATGTTGGCGGCGACGACGACGATGACGACGACTCGTGCGGCTGCCAATAGAAAAATTGAAGATGATGCAAGATGGACAGCGCACCGCGGATGTGACACATTAAAAAACGCTTAAACCTCGATATAGCTGACAATTAAAACATGATTACCAGAAGCTACTCGCCCGGTGACATACTGGCCCAGCGCTACGAAGTGCTGAGCTACATCGGCAGCGGCGGCCTGGCCGAGGTCTACCGCGTCAAGGACTCCCAGGACGGCTCGGTCCTGGCGCTCAAGCTGTTTCTCGAACGCACGATCCCCCAATCGATCGAGCTTGAACGCATCGAGCAGGTGCTGCGCGCGGCGACTCCGCGCTGCGAGGGGGTGGTAACGCCGTTGGCCTTTGTGCAGCACGAGACACGCAAGGCCGTGCTGATGCCGCTGGTGAGCGGCCAAGGGCTCGATCGGCTGCTGGCCCAGGCCCAGGGTGCGCTGCCCCTGGAGCAGGCCGCGGCAATCTGCGACCGCTTGGCGCGACTGCTTTGGAACATCCCGCCGGACAAGGTGCACGGCGACCTCAAGCCGGGAAACGTGCTGCTGCGCGGCGAGCTCGACGACGATTTTGAGATCCTGCTCAGCGACTTCGGCACCTCGCATCTGCTGCCGTTCTCGCGCTTCGCCTCGATCCAGCTGGGGCTGGGCGACGTCTACCACTTCATGGCGCCCGAGGCGGTGAGCTTCGGCGGCAACGTCGATCGCCGCGCCGACATCTACGCCCTGGGCATGATCTTAATGCAGATGCTCACCGGCCAGATCAACCGACGCGGACCGGCTCGACCGCGTCAGGTCTCAGGCGATATTCCCGAGGATCTCGACGAGTTGGTGGCCGCGGCCTGCGAGCCCGACCCGGCAAAGCGGCTGGCCGACCTGAGCCTGTTCTGGACCCTGTTGCAGCCGTTCGTACCCCGGATCGCCGAGCCCGAGCCCGAGCCCGAACCGGAGCCTGAGCCCGAGCAGCCCAAGCGCGAGGACTCGATCGATATGTTCGTGCCCGAGCAGCAGCCCGCTGACCAGGATCAACAACAGCCCCCGGCCGACGCGAACACGGCCACGCGTTCGTTCCTGGACCGCACCGGAGACGAGGTTCACCAGGAGGCGCGCGAGCTGTTCGGCGAATTCCTCACCTCGTCCGACACGCCGCAAGCGGCCGACGAGCTGCCGACCGATGTTCAAGACGTTGAGAAACAGACGCAGCTCGAGCCCGCCGCGCCGGATTCGGCCGCAAAAAAACGCGCGCCGCGCTGGGCGATCTGGGCGGTGCTGATCGTGGCGCTGGCAGTCTGCGCCGCGATCATCGCACTCTCGATGATGCCCGACTAGCCCGGGCCAAGGGTCGGCCACGACCTTAACCATCGCTTTAACAAAGTTGCATAACGCACTTAATTAATATTGTTTTTTTTGTTGACAAACACCACGGTGCAACGTATCTTCCAATTACGAAAAACAGCGTTTGGCTCGGATTATCGGCGATAATGCGGGCCGGCAAGCGGGGCCGGTGATTAGGTACAGCCTTGTATTGGTCGGCTTATTACTACTCGCGCCGCTGTACGGCTGCACGAGCCGCTCGGACTATACCCGCCAAATCCAGGACTTACAGACTCAGCTGATCGAGCTGCAACGCACGACCGCCAATCTGGCGATCCGCCTTGAGGAGCTGAACAACTCGATGCTCGTACTGCACGAGGCGGTGCAGAACAACCGCCAGGATCTCGATCGCTTCAACCGCGAGTTCGTGCGTCCGCAGGTGATCATCGGCGGCTCCGCCCCTGCCGCGAAATCCAACGGCGGATTCATCGACCCTCAACGGTCGCGGGGTTTGGCCGGCATCTCAATGGCTCAACTGGGCAACCGCGAAAACGATTCAGCCAACTCGACCGAGAATGCCACAGATCAGGGCGAGATTATCAGCGCCCCGCCCCAAGGCGCGGCATTGCCCGAGGTTTGCGCACCGGCCAGCGGTGGTGAGAACGATCTGAGCTCGGACGGCCAGGCGGACCAAGCCTTTGATAAAGCCCGGGCCCTGTACGACTCGCGCGACTTCGGTCTGGCGATCTTCGAGATCAACAGCCTGATCCGCGGTTTCCCCAAATCGGACCGCGTGCCGCGGGCCCAGTTCCTGCTCGGCGAGTGCTACTTCGAGCTCAAGGACTGGTCCCAGGCATTGATCGAATACGATAAGGTGTTAAAGTTCGGGTACGATTCGCAAATTCAGGGCTCGCTTTTCAAGATCGGATTGTGCTACGAATATCTAGGCAACAAGGTTCGGGCAAGATCGGCTTATGAATTGCTGATCAGAAGAGACCCGAACTCGGAGCAGGCCACGCTGGCTCAACAGCGGCTGGAAGGCCTGCCCTAGCATCCGTAGGGAGGGATTGCTAATGACCTTCAAGAGCTGGTGGATCACCACGCTATGCTTCGTGATTTCACTGCTGCCCGTCGCCGCCGCAGCCCAGGTTATGGGTCAGGCGCAATTACAGGAACAGCTGATCACTGAAGAAATCGAAGTCGTCAGCTACACGGTTAAGTCCGGCGACACGCTGTGGGATATCGCAGGGAACTATTACGCCAAGCCCTGGTCATGGCCCGACATCTGGGAGCTCAACCCTCAGGTCGAGGACCCGCACTGGATCTATCCGGGCGACGTGCTGCAGATCAGCACCGTCAAGGTCGTCTACCATACGCCCGAGGGCAAACAGATCGACCCCACTCAGCAGCAGGTCAAGCTTCCGCCGATCTACATTGAGGAGATGCCCGGATTCGATTCGTTGTTCGTGTACAAGACCCAGGCCAACCGTATCGACTTCATCTCCGACGAAAAGCTCAAGGGCTCGGGCGAGATCATCGAGAACATCGACGACCGCAAGATCCTTGGCACTTACGACAGCGTCTGGTTCGACTACGACCAGGATCAGAACATCCAGATCGGCGACCGCCTGGCCGTGTTCACCATCGACGACAAGATCAAGGGCGGCTACCTGGTCAACTTCAGAGGCGAACTGGAAACGGTCGACGCGGTCTACAAAGACAACCGCGACCGCTACGTGTACTACGGCGCGATCCGCAATACGCTTGAAGAGATCGAGCCGGGCCACATGCTGATGAAATACGACGACCGTCCGCTGCAGATCTCGCTGAGCATGACCGACAAAGATATCAGCGGCGAGATCTTCTACTTCGACACCAACCTGACGGTCGAGGCCGAGTATAATACGGTGTTCATCGACGTGGGCAGCGAGCAAGGCGTGGAGATCGGCAACAGTTTCTCGATCTACCGCGAGGCCAACAACAAACGCAAGGTGCCCGACTATTACATCGGCAACCTGATCGTGATCAAGGTCGGCAATGAGCACTCCACCGCGATGATCACCAACTCGCTGATACAGATCGAGCTCGGCGACAAAATCGTCTCCGACCAGCTCTAACCTCCCCCGCAATCCCAAAGACCAATCGGGCGGCGTCGATTTCGACGCCGCCCTTTTTCATCCTCGTGCAACCCCTCCGACTTGACTGTGGCTCCGATCCGATGGTATCACCGCGCCTCGATGGAGACCGCCGAGCAACACAGCGACCCAGCAGTATCCGCAGCGCTCGAGCTACGCACGCTCAACGCCGTGGCGCTGAGCCTGACGCCGGGCGTGGGCAACGTTACCTACCGCCAGTTGATCGACGCCTGCGGCGATCCGGCGGCGGTGTTCCAATCTGCGCAGCATCGGCCCGAACTGATCCGCAAGCTGCCGCGCTGCAAATCCGTGTTGATCGAGGAACTGCGCAAGGCGGCCGACCTGAGCGCGGCGCGCGAGGCGCTGCGGGTTGCGGCGAAGGTCGGAGCGCGCCCGCTGTTGTTGGGCGACTCGGAGTACCCCGAGCTGCTCACGCAACTGCGCGACCGTCCGCCGCTGCTGTGGATCAAGGGAAGTTTCGAGGAGGCTGACGCTCGAGCGGTGGCGATCGTCGGCTCGCGTTCGGCCCGCGACTACGGTCTGCGCACCGCCCGCAGCATCGCCACGGACCTGGCGCTGGCCGGAGTGACCGTGGTCAGCGGCGGAGCCCGCGGCGTGGACACCGAGGCCCACGAGGCCGCGCTGCTCGCCGGCGGCCGCACGATTGCGGTCTTGGGTTGCGGCATCGACGTGGTCTACCCCGACGAGAACGAGGAGCTGTTCCAGCGCGTGGCGCTAAACGGCGCGGTGATCAGCGACTTTCCGCCGGGCGTCGAGCCCGAGGGTCGCAACTTCCCCTCGCGCAACCGGATCATCTCCGGGCTGTGCTGGGCGACCTGCGTGGTCGAGGCCGGTCTAAGCAGCGGCGCGCTGATCACGGCGAACTACGCCCTGGAACAGGGGCGCGAGGTGTTCGCCGTGCCGCACATGGTCGACCGCGCCAACGGTCAGGGCTGCCACCGACTGATCAAAGACGGCGCCGGGATGGTCGAGAGCGGCGCGGACATCCTCGAGGCGCTGAAGTTCTCAGCGAGCGTTCCGGCGAAACATCGACGCAGCGCAACGCCGATCGTGCCGCCTACGCTTTCCGAGGCCCAGAGCAAAATCGTCGCCTGCCTCGACGCCGAGCCGCGGCACTTGGACCAGATCGCGCTGGACTGCGACATGCCCAGCAACGAGGTGCTGGTCAACCTTTACGAACTCGAGATAAAAAGTGTGGTGCGGGTGCTGCCGGGCCACCTTTACTTAAGCAACCTGGAGGATCGATGACACAGAGCCTGATCGTGGTCGAGTCGCCCGCCAAGGCGCGCACAATCGGCAAGGTGCTGGGCAAGGGATTTATAGTGTTGGCCAGCAAGGGGCACGTCAAGGATCTGCCCAAGAAGACCCTGGGCGTGGACCTGGAAAACCATTTCGAGCCCGAGTACCAGACGATCCACGGCCGTGGCAAGGATCTGGACGCGATCAAGCGCGCTGCCAAGAGCGCTGATAAAATCTACCTGGCGCCCGACCCCGACCGCGAGGGCGAGGCCATCGCCTGGCACATCGCCCAGGAGCTTCCCAAGGGAAGCGAGGTCTATCGCGTGCTGTTCAACGAGATCACCCGCCGCGGCATTAAAGAGGGAATGAGCAACCCCGCGGAACTGAACTCGAACAAGTACGACAGCCACCGCGCGCGGCGCGTGCTCGATCGGCTGGTGGGCTACCAGATCAGCCCGTTGCTGTGGAAGAAGGTCAAGTACGGCCTGAGCGCCGGGCGCGTTCAATCGGTAACGCTGCGGCTTGTCGTCGACCGCGAGATCGAAATCGAGGCCTTTGTCTCTGAGGAATATTGGAACGTACACGTGATGCTGGAGGCTGCTCAGCCGCCGGAGTTCCGCGCCAAGCTGATTAAGTACCAGGGCGAGAAGCTGCGCATCGTCGACGGCGTACGCGCCGAGCAGGTGCGTCAGTATCTCGAGTCCGGATCGTACCGCGTAGACAAGGTGCAGCAGCGCGAATCCAGCCGACATGCGGCGCCGCCGTTCATCACCAGCAGCCTGGCCCAGGAGGCCTACCGCCGCTTCCGTTTTCCCGCGCGCAAGACCATGTCGGTCGCCCAGCGCCTGTACGAGGGCGTGCAGTCCGGCGAGGGACTGATCACCTACATGCGGACCGACTCGGTGCGCGTGGCACCCGAGGCGATTACCGAGGTGCGCGAGCACATCGGCGCCAGCTTCGGCCCGGAGTTCGTGCCTGAGAAGCCCAACTTCTTCCGCTCGGGCAAAAACGCCCAGGAGGCGCACGAGGCGATTCGGCCCACCAGCCTGGCCAACACGCCCGAGTCGCTGCGCGAGAGCCTGGACGCGAACCAGCTCAAGCTCTACGCGCTGATCTACAACCGCTTCGTGGCCAGCCAGATGGCCGCGGCGCGCTTTCTGCTCACCACCGCGGACATCGTCTGCGGCGACTACACGCTGCAATCCAAGGGGAGCGTCGAGCTCTTCGCCGGATTTCTCAAGCTCTACCAGGAGCTGCGCGACAACGGCGATGGCGACGATCGAGACAACGGCGACAAGCTGCCCCCGCTGGCGCAGGATCAGTCGCTCGATTTCCGCAGCATCCAAGCCGAACAGAAGTTCACCCAGCCGCCGCCGCGCTTCACCGAGAGCACGCTGATCCGCGAGCTCGAGCAGCGCGGGGTCGGCCGTCCGAGCACCTACGCCTCGATCATCTCGACGATCATCGACAAGGAGTACGTGCTGCGGATCAAGGGTTCGTTCTCGCCCACCGACCTGGGGCGCGTGGTCACCGAACTTTTAATCGAGGCCTTTCCCGAGGTGCTCGACGTGGCGTTCACCGCCCAGATGGAACAGAGCCTGGACGAGATCGAGGATGGCCGCAAACAGTGGCGCGACCTGCTCGTCGAATTCTACGGCCCGTTTTCCGAGCGCCTGTCCCACGCGGACGAGGCAATGGCCAACCTCAAGTTCAAAGGGCGCCAGATCGACGTGGCCTGTGATAAATGCGGCGCGCCGATGGCGATCAAGTTCGGCCGCAAGGGCGATTACCTGGCCTGCACCGCCTACCCCGAATGCAGCAACACCAAGAACTTCAAGCGCGACGAAAACGGCGCTATCGTCGAACTGCACGACGAGGCAACAGACCTCAAATGCGAGAAGTGCCAAAGCCCGATGCTCTTGCGCGAGGGACGCTTCGGCCCCTACTACGCCTGCTCGAACTACCCCGAGTGCCGCAATACATTTTCGGCCAAACGCAAGTCCGCTCCCGAGCCCGCGCCGGACGACGTCAAATGTCCCGACTGCGAGGCCGCGATGCTGATCCGGCGCTCGCGCGTGGGCAACAAGTTCTACTCCTGCTCGCGCTTCCCCAAGTGCAAGGGTACGCTGCCGATCCCGGTGCAAGTCCCCTGCCCCGAGTGCGGCGGCGAGCTGCAGGAAAAGCGGCCCAAGGGGCGCGGCAAGCGCTTCTACGGCTGCGCCAACTACCCGGAATGCGAGTTCACCACGCCGCACCGTCCGCTGCCCGGACCCTGCCCGGTGTGCGGTAATGCGCTGCTGGCCGAGAAATACGACAAGGACAGCGACGTAGTATTTTGCCCCAACGAGGGCTGCGAATACGTCAAACCCGACGAGACCGCTGACGAGACCGCTAAAGAAACCGCTGACGAAACCGCTAAAGAGACCGCTAAAGAACAGTAGGCCGAATTTGCATCCAACGCTGACGATCATCGGCGGAGGGCTGGCCGGATGCGAGGCCGCCTGGCAGGCCGCGCGGGCCGGCGTACGCGTCAAGCTCTATGAGCAGCGCCCCCAGCGCAGCACCCCGGCGCACTCAGGCGAAGGCTTGGCCGAGCTGGTCTGCTCCAACTCGCTGCGCTCCGATCGGCTGGTCAGCGGCCCGGGCCTGCTCAAAGCCGAGCTGCGTTGCCTGGACTCGCTGCTGATCGCCTCGGCCGAGCGCTGCCGCGTGCCCGCGGGCGCGGCCCTGGCCGTGAACCGCGATCAGCTCTCCACACATGTGGAGGAACAGATCGCGGCCCAGCCGCTGATCGAGCTTAAGCGCGAACACGTGGAGTGCATTCCCGAGGGGCCGGTGATTATCGCGGCCGGTCCGCTGATCTCCGACGAGCTGGCCGCGCAGGTGGCAACGCTTTGCGGACGCGAGTCGCTGCACTTCTACGACGCCACCAGCCCGATCGTCGACGCGGCGAGCATCGATCTGGAGCACGCGTTTTACGCCTCGCGTTACGACCGCGGCGATCCCGAGGACTACCTCAACTGTCCGCTGGACCAGGAGCAATACGAACGCTTCATCGAGGCTGCGGCTGTTGCCGATCGCGTGCGACAGCACGAGTTCGAGCACGCGCGCTTTTTCGAGGGCTGCCTGCCGATCGAGGTGATGATCCAGCGCGGACCGCTGACCCTGGCCCACGGGCCGCTCAAGCCGGTGGGGCTCAGCGATCCGCGAGGCAACGCGCGGCCGTTCGCCGTGGTCCAACTGCGCCGCGAAAATAACGAAGGCTCATGCTACAGCCTGGTCGGATTCCAGACCCGTCTCAAGTGGCCCGAGCAGGACCGCGTGTTTCGGCTGATCCCGGCCTTGCGCAACGCCGAGTTCTTGCGTTACGGCTCAATCCACCGCAACACGTTCCTGGACAGCCCGGGGTTGCTCGACGATCGCCAGCGGCTGATCTCGCTGCCGCGACTGCGCTTTGCCGGACAGATCACCGGAGTCGAGGGGTACGTCGAGTCGATCGCCTCGGGCCTGCTCGCCGGACTGAGCGCCGCGGCGCAAATGCGCGAGATCGAGCTACCGCCCCCGCCGCGGGCCACGGCCCTCGGCTCGCTGATCGAGCACGTCAGCGGGGCGCGCGAACGCCCGTTCGAGCCCAGCAACATCCACTTCGGCCTGTTCCCCCCGCCGCCCCAGGGCACGCGCAAGCGCGATCGCAAGCAATCCCAGGCCGACCGCGCGATGGCGGAAATTGAACGCTGGGCAGTCGATTGGGTCCAGCCGCTGCTGGCCGTATAATGTAGGCATGTGGCCGCTGCTGGAACGCTTTGCCGAATATCTACGCTTCGAACTCTCGGCCTCCGAGGCCACGCTGCGTTCCTATCAAAGCGACCTTCATGACTTGGCGCGATTTATCGCAGGCGAAGACGACCAGTCGGAGCCGGACTGGGGCGCGGTGGACGAACTGCTGCTACGGCGCTATTTGGCCCAGCTTGGCAAACGCTGCGGCAAGGCCACGCGCATGCGCCACATGGCGGCCCTACGCTCGTTCTTTAAGTTCTGCATGCGGCACGAAGTGATCGACCGCGACCCCACGGCGCGCATCCACAATCCCAAACAGGACCATCCGCTGGCCACGCCCTTGACCGTGGACCAGGTCTTCGGCCTGCTCTCGATGCCCGACAGCACGACTCCGGCGGGCAAGCGCAATTTGGCGCTGCTCGAGCTGCTGTACTCCAGCGGTCTGCGCGTGGCCGAAGCCGTGGGCCTGGATGTGCACGACGTTGACCCGGATCTTGGGTTGGTACGCGTGCGCGGCAAGGGCGATAAAGAGCGGCTGGTGCCCGTGGGCCGCGCGGCGCTGACCGCGATCGATGATTGGATCGAACAACGCGGCCCGATCCGCGCCCGTGCCAATGAAGATGCCGACGGCGAACCGCTGTTCATCAATCTGCGCGGCTCACGCCTGAGCCAGCGCTGGGTGCGCACGGTGATGAAGCGCTGCCTGCTGGCCGCGGGCCTGCCATCCGACGCCAGTCCGCACTCATTGCGCCACAGCTTTGCCACGCACCTGCTCGACGGCGGCGCGGACCTGCGCTCGATCCAGGAGATGCTCGGACACAGCTCGCTCTCGACCACCCAGCGCTACACTCACGTCAGCCTCGATCTGCTGAACAAGGTCTACGACAGTGCGCACCCGCGGGCGCGTAAAAAGAAAAAGAAGTAGAATGGCCGCCGATTGCCCATACCGCAGGGCGCTGCTTGATGATCGCGGCTGGTTTATACTTGATGGTTGATTAGAGGAGAAAAGATGAGCGATACGATGCAAGCCACCACCATCCTCTGCGTGAGGATCGACGATAAAGTCGCGCTGGCGGGCGATGGTCAGGTCAGTCTGGGCAACACGATCGTCAAGCACGGCGCGCGCAAGGTGCGGCGGCTGTACAACGACTCGGTGCTGGTCGGATTCGCCGGCGGCGCGGCCGACGCCTTCGCGCTGTTCGACAAGTTCGAGGCCAAGCTCGAGCAGCACTCGGGCAACCTGACCCGCGCCGCAGTGGAGCTGGCCAAGGAATGGCGGCTGGACAAGGTGCTGCGCAGGCTCGAGGCGCTGATGATCGTGGCCGACGCCGACTCGACGTTCCTGATCTCGGGCACCGGCGACGTGGTCGAGCCTGACGACGGCGTTTGCTCCATCGGCTCGGGCGGCCCCTACGCCCTGGCCGCTGCCCGCGCATTGGTGCGACACACGCCGATGAGCGCCGAGCAGATCGCAAGCGAGGGTCTGCTGATCGCCTCGCAGATCTGCATCTACACCAACGACAACATCCACGTCGAGGTTCTCTAATGATTGATTCGCTAACACCGCGGCAGATAGTCGAGGAGCTCGACCGCTACATCATCGGCCAGAACGACGCCAAGCGCGCCGTGGCCGTGGCCCTGCGCAACCGCGTACGGCGTCAGATGGTGCCCGCTGAGCTGCGCGAGGAGATCGCGCCGAAGAACATCATCATGATCGGCCCCACCGGCGTGGGCAAAACCGAGATCGCCCGGCGGCTGGCCAAACTCTCCGGCGCGCCGTTCATCAAGGTCGAGGCCAGCAAGTTCACCGAGGTCGGCTACGTGGGACGCGACGTGGAGAGCATGGTGCGCGATCTGATGGAGATCGCGGTGAGCATGCTGCGCTCCGAGCAGACCGCGCAGGTCCAGGAGAAGGCCGCGGCTCAGGCCGAGGAGCGCGTGCTCGACCTACTGCTGCCGCCGGTAAGCCGCCGCGGTTCGGCCGCGCCTCCCGAGCCCGAGCCGGGGCACGACCCGAGCGAGGCCGAGCGTCAGGCCACACGCGAGAAGTTCCGCATTTGGCTGCACGAGGGGCGGATGGACGAGCGCGAGGTCGAGCTCGACGCGCCGGACAAGTCGAACATGCCGATGATCGAAATCCTCGGGGCCTCGGGAATGGAGGACATGGGGATCAACATCCGCGACATGCTGGGCAACATCCTTCCGCGCCGCACCAAGCGCCGCAAGGTGCACGTCAAGGACGCGCTGCAACTGCTGCAGGCCGAGGAGGCGTCCAAGCTGGTCGACATGGAGCGCGTGGTGAGCATGGCGCGCGAACGCGTGGAGAACGCGGGGATCATCTTCGTCGACGAGCTGGACAAGGTGGCCGGAGGCGGCCGAATGCAGGGGCCCGACGTCAGCCGCGAGGGCGTACAGCGCGACCTGCTGCCGATCATCGAGGGCTCGACGGTCAACACCAAGTACGGGATGGTTAAAACCGACCACATCCTTTTCGTGGCCGCGGGCGCGTTCAACGTGGCCAAGCCCTCGGACCTGATCCCCGAGCTGCAGGGGCGCTTCCCGATCCGCGTCGAGCTGCAGACCCTCGACGAGGAAGCCTTTGTACAGATCCTGACCAAACCGGACAATGCGCTGATCAAGCAATACATCGCGCTGCTGGCCACTGAGGACGTGACCCTCGAGTTTGAGGATGATGCGATCCGCCAGATCGCGCGCATCGCCACCGAGGTCAACCTCAGCACCGAGAATATCGGCGCGCGCCGTTTGCATACCGTGCTCGAAAAATTGCTCGAACAGCTGAGCTTCGACGCGCCGGAGATGGGCAACGCCAAGTTCGTGGTCGATGGCCAGATGGTGCGCGAACGCTTGGCGCCGATCCTCAAGGACCAGGACCTCTCCCGCTATATTCTCTAGAGGATTGCGATGAAACACCTCCTCTCGCTGTACGACCTCAGCGGCACACAGATCGAACGCTTGATCAACACGGCGATCAAGGGCAAGGCCGAACTTTGCGCGGGCAAACGCAGCCGCGCGCTGGCCGATAAGAGCCTGGCGATGATCTTCGAGAAGCCCTCGACGCGCACGCGGGTCAGCTTCGAGGTGGCGATGACCCAACTGGGCGGTCACGCGCTGTTCCTGGCGCCGGAGCACACACAACTTGGACGAGGCGAGCCGATCAAGGACACCGCGCGCGTGCTCTCGCGCATGGTGGACGGGATCATGATCCGCACCTTCGAGCACAGCGTGCTCGAGCAGTTTGCCCAATACTCCAGCGTGCCGATAATCAACGGCCTGTCCGATTTGCTGCATCCCTGCCAGGTGTTGGCCGACCTGATGACGATCAAGCAGCGGCTGCGCTCGATCCGCAAACCGGTCGTGGCCTGGATCGGCGACGGCAACAACATGACCAACTCCTGGATCAACGCGGCTGCGCGGCTTGGTTTCGAACTGCGGATGGCCGTGCCCCGCGGCTTTGATCCGGATCGCGCGATCCTCGAACGCGCCCAGGCCGATCGTCCGGGCAAACTGCTGCTCACGCGCGATCCGCACGAGGCCGCGCGCGACGCCGACGTGGTGGCCACCGACACCTGGGTGAGCATGGGCATGAAAAAAGATCCCAAGCGCATCAAGGCTTTCAAGGGCTTCATGGTCGACGAGGCGCTGATGGCGCTGGCCAAGCCCCAGGCGATATTCCTGCACTGCCTGCCGGCCTATCGCGAAATGGAGGTCAGCGAGGCAGTCATCGAGGGGCCGCAGTCCGCGGTGTTCGACGAGGCTGAAAACAGGCTGCACGTGCAAAAGGCCTTGCTGGCGGATCTGCTTAAATGAGCCCCAAACGCCGCCCGCAATTGCCCAACGCCGAGGACGCGCCGCTGGTCGGCAGCCGGCTGCTGACCGTACTCAACCGGATCGACGCGCGTACGCTGGAGCGCGCCGACCTGGGCCGCATCTTGCGCGAGACGCTGCAAGACGTGGTTGAGC
>JAVCCG010000139.1 GCA_030765605.1 Candidatus Alcyoniella australis | reverse complement strand
TCGATCTGACCGGCGCCGACCTGGGCTTGTACGACCTGGCCCTGACCAACCCCTACGGTGACGACACCCTGGCTGACGCTTTCGAGGTTCTCGAGGGTGGCGGCGACGACGATGACGACGACGACGACGATGACGATGACGACGACGACGATGACGTTGACGACGACGATGCAGTTGACGACGACGACGATGACGACGACGACGACAGCGGATGCTGTGGCTGATAAGTCATAGCAGACAATAGACCGTAACTACTTTGGTCATTAGGCCCGTGCCCCAGGGGGCACGGGCCTTTTCTTTTTAATACGATTCAGCCGTCCGGCAGGCTCGGCAGGTGGTATCGGGTGGTATTTCTCAGGAGATTGAGGCAGTTCGGGCGAGCAGGGCACGGTCGTGCTAAGAAAAATAACCTGTTATATATCAATCATAAAAGACAACTATATAATAAAGTGGTTTAGCTTTTACGTGTTAACGGTCTGAATACCAACAGATTTATCCCACCACAGATAGACGGCTGCTGAAGCGTACCGCCCCCCTTCGGGGGGCGTCACGTAGGTTGCTGAATTTTCTCAACAAAAAAACCGCCCAGCCAAAGAAAAAAATCTTGACACCTCGCGCCGGGAGCCGGTATAACAGCACTCGTGTCCCAAAAAGTGGTATAAAGTGGTAGCAACACTAAACCAAGTGGTACGATGAAATTCGCAGGACGTTATTATCACACGCTGGATCCCAAGGGAAGAACGAGTATTCCCGTGAGTTTCCGCGAGATCCTCAGCCAGAACAACTTCGACCGTATCGTGCTGACCAACGACCAGAAGGCAGAGGAACAGGTGTTGGTGGGGTACACGCCGGATCGTTGGGACGAGCTGGTGCAGAAGCTGGAGCGTCAACCACAGTTCGATGAGAACGTTGAAATGTTCAAGCTGTATTACATCTCTGGCGCCCAAGAGGTGAGCATCGATCGTCAGGGCCGAATTCTGGTTCCGCCCTCATTGCGCGAGGCGACCGGCTTGGACAAGGAAATCGTGATCATTGGGGCTGGGGACACGATTCAAATTTGGAGCAAAGAGGCTTGGCAAGAGGTCAGCCAGAAGGCTCGTAAAAGTTTCAAGCAAATCAAGGCCGCGTTGGCCGACGTGCTTTAGCTCATGTCTACGGGGATTCACCTCCCTGTTTTGTTGGAACAGACAATCGAACTTATCAAGCCCGCCCCGGGGTCGGTGTTTCTCGATGCCACCGTGGGAGCGGGGGGGCACTCGGAGGCGATGTTGCGAGGAAGCGCGCCGGACGGACGATTGGTCGCCTGCGACGCTGATCCCGAGGCGTTGGCCCGAGCCGGTCGACGGCTCGAGCCCTTCGGCTCGCGGGTTGAGCTGGTGCACTGCCGTCTGGATGAGCTGTCACGTATCTCCTGCAATCGGAGCTGGCCCAGGTTCGTCGGGATTCTGGCGGACCTGGGTCTAAGCTCCATCCAACTGGACGACCCCGAGCGCGGATTCTCGTTTTCCCACGACGGCCCGTTGGACATGCGGCTGTGCACCGGCTCAGGCCGCAGCGCCGCCGACCTGGTCAACCAAGAGCCCTACGATCAACTGCGGCGGATCATTGCCGAGTACGGCGAGGAACGCTACGCGTCGCGCGTGGCCCGCGCCATCGTACGCGAGCGCGATGCGGCTCCGATCCGCAGCACCGGACGATTGGCCCAAATCGTGCGTAGCGCGATCCCGGGCAAACGCGGTCCCCAGCGTATCGACCCGGCCACGCGCACCTTCCAGGGGCTGCGCATCGCGGTCAACGATGAGCTCGGCTCGCTGCGCAGCTTTCTCGCCGACGCGCCCGAGCTGCTGGCTCCCGGCGGCGTGTTGGCCGTGATTTCGTTCCACTCGCTGGAGGACCGGCTGGTCAAGCAGGCCCTGCGGCGGCACAGCTCCGGATGCCTCTGTCCTCCGGCGCAGCCGGTGTGCACCTGCGGCCATCTGCCAAGCATGGAATTGATCACCCGTCGGCCGATCAGGCCCGACCAGAGCGAGATCGAGCGCAACCCGCGCAGCCGCAGTGCGCGGCTGCGGGCCGCCCGGCGGCTGGAAGATCAGGCGGCATGAGCCAGACGACCTACCCGGTCTCGCTGCTGGCCAAGCAGGTGACGCGCCACAAGGGTCTGCGCCGGGCCATGGGCCTGTTCTCGACCATCGTGCTGGTGGTGGCGTTCACCGCCTGTCTGCTGCTGGTGGTCTGGACGCGGCAGCTGGTGGTGCATACCGGCTACGCCATCGAGGTCGAGCATGAGTTGCAGAGCGCGCTGGCCTACCGTAACGACGAACTGGTCAGCGAGCTGGGTTCGCTACGCTCGCCGGGCAGACTGGCGCCCAAGGCCGCCGAGTTCAAGATGTCCGCGCCGGCCAACGAGCAAGTGCTGCGGGTGCCGCGATGAGTCCGCGCAACCTGCCGCGCGCGCGCAAAATGGCGCGCAACACCCGCGGCCGCGACTGGGTCGTGGTGCGGATCAAGCTCACTTCCGCACTGTTCGTGCTCGGCCTGGCAGTGCTGCTGGGCCGCGCGCTGTGGCTGTGTGTGCTCGACAGCGAGGACCTCAAGCAGCGCGCCGACCAGATGCAGCGCTCGAACATCGAACTGACCTGCCCGCGCGGGCCGATCCTCGATCGCAACGGCGAGGTGCTGGCGCACAATATCGACCAGGAGTCGCTGTTCGTCGATCCGCTGATGCTCCCCGACGAGCTCAAGCCCGAGCTGGCGCGGCAGCTGGCGCTGGTGCTCGATTTGCAGCGCGAGGACGTGGCGGCCCGACTCGAACGCGAGGTGCGCGGCCGACCGGCGCGTTTCGCCTGGATCAAGCGCCACATCGACCGTCACGAGGCGCAGATGGTGCGGCGGATCGTCGAGGAGCTGGGAGTCCAGGGGGTGCACCTGCATAAGGAGAGCCACCGCCAATACCCCCAGAATACCTTGGCGGCCCACGTGCTGGGATTCGTGGACATCGACTCCAAGGGCCTCTCGGGCCTGGAACAGTCGTTTGACCAGCAGCTGCGCGGCCGACCCGGCCGACTGATCGGACATCGCGACGCGTTGGGCCGGATCTACTTTCCCGAGGGGATGCAGGTGGTCGGCTCCGAGCCCGGCGCCACGCTGCGGCTGACCTTGGACAGCAAGATCCAGGCGATCGCCGAGCGCGAGCTGGATAAAGCGTTCGTCGCTTCCGAGGCGCGCGCGGCGATGTTGGTGATGATCGACGTGCACACCGGCGAGATCCTGGCCCTGGTCAACCGGCCGACCTTCAATCCCAACGTGGCCGGCGCGTTCCCGCCGGAGTACAGGCGCAACCGCGTGCTGTGCGACCGCTTCGAGCCCGGCTCGGTGATGAAGACCTTTACTTACGCCGCGGCGATCGAGTCCGGAGCTGTTGATCCCGAAGAGCTGATCGATTGCGAGAACGGCAAATACGTGTTCGCCCGCAATCGCATTAACGACGTGCACCCCCACGGCAAGGTGTCGGCGCGCGACGTGGTCAAGATCTCGAGCAACATCGGCGCGACCAAAATCGCCGAACGACTCGGCCCGGAACTGCTGCACTGCACGTTGACCGATTTCGGCTTCGGCCGACCCACGGGCGTGGACATGCCTCACGAGGCCGCGGGCGTGCTGCGCTCGTTGGAGCGTTGGGCCAAAGTCGACCTGGCGACTCACAGCTTTGGACAGGGACTGTCGGTGACCGCGATGCAGTTGGTCACCGCGTTGAGCGCCTCGGTCAACGGCGGCGTACTGCTCAAGCCCTACATCGTGCACAGCGTGGTCTCGCCCGAGGGGCGCGAGATCTACCGCGGCCACCTGACAATCCGCTCGCACGTAATCAGCGAGGAGACATGCCGCGAGGTGCTGCGCGCATTGGTCTCGGTCACCGACGATGAGGGCACCGGCACCCTGGCCGCGCTGCCCTACTGCCGGGTGGCGGGCAAGACCGGCACCGCAGAGAAGCCGTATACCGATCGTCGCGGCTATTCCGACGACGTGGTCGCCACGTTTATCGGCACGGTTCCGGCCGAGGACCCGCGGATCGCCGTGGCCGTGGTTTTCGACGCGCCGCAGCAGCCGGCCGGATCGCTCTACGGCGGCGTGATCGCCGCGCCGGTGTTCCGGGCGGTGGCCGACGAGACCATGGCCTACTTGCGAATGATCCCCGGCCAGGTCGAGCCCGGAGCCGACCAGGAAGTGCAACTTGCGCGGGCCGATGTTCCGCAGCTGGTGGACGGCGGACTGCCCGATTTCACCGGGTTGCCCGTGCGACAAGCCTACGCCCTGGCCGAGCGTAGCGGCATCCGGCTCAAAACCGAGGGGAGCGGCGTCTGCGTATCCCAGGTCCCCGGACCCGGCAGCATGGTCGCCCGCGGTGAGCGAGTGCTGGTGCGCTTCGCCGACCCGGCGGGGGAGCAGCGATGACCTTTGACCAGCTGCTTCACAAAATCGAGACTATCGACGTTCGCGGCGACCAGTCGGTGGAGATCGAGGCCCTGGAGTTCGACTCGCGGCGGGTCGGCCCGGGCTGCCTTTTCGTGGCGTTGCCCGGCAGCGTGGTCGACGGCCACGACTTCGTGCAGGCGGCGATCGACGCCGGCGCCGCGGCACTGCTGCTGCAGCGGCCCGAGCTGTTGCGCGACGACGTTCCCTGCGCCGCGGTGGCCGACACCCACGCGGCTCTGGCGCTGATCGCCCACAGGTTCTACGGCGATCCCACCGCGCGCGTGCGGCTGATCGGCATCACCGGCACCAACGGCAAGACCTCGGTGGTCTACCAACTCGAGGCGATGCTCGAGCAGGCCGGCCGCAACGTGGGCGTGATCGGCACGGTCAACTACCGCTACGGCGGCCGCAGCTTAGAGGCGCCGAACACCACGCCCAACCCGGCGCTGCTCGCGCGCACCATCGACCAGATGGCCCGCGCCGGGGTCCAGGACGTGATCGTCGAGGTCTCGAGCCACGGGCTCGAGCTGGGCCGCGTCAACCACTGCCGTTTCGACGTCGGCGCGTTCACCAATCTCAGCCGCGACCACCTGGATTTCCACGGCTCGATGCGCGACTACCTCGAGGCCAAGGCGCTGCTGTTCACCCGGCTGCTGCCGGCCTCGTCCAAGGCGTCCAAGGCGGTGATCCTGATCGACTCGGACGAGGGGCTCGACCTGGCGCGGCGCAGCCTGGTTCCGGTGCTGCGGGTCAGCGCCGTCAATGCGCTGGACGCCGACCTGGCGCTGAGCGACGCGCGCTACGGCCTGGACGGCCTGCAGGGAACTTTTCGCCGCAGCAACGAGTCGTACGAGGTGCACAGTCCGCTGCTCGGCGCGTTCGTCGGCCCGAACCTGGCCGTGGCCGCGGGCCTGGCCCTGAGTCTGGGGCTGTCGATGCGCGAGGTACTGCGCGGCGCCGATGGGCTGGCCGCGGTTCCCGGACGGCTCGAGCCGGTGCCCGGCTCGCGCGATCCGCTGGTGCTGGTCGACTATGCACATACCGACGGCGCGCTTAGCAACGTGCTCGCGGCCGTGCGCAACCTGGCGCGCGGCCGGGTGATCACGGTCTTCGGCTGCGGCGGCGACCGCGATCGGGGCAAGCGCCCGCTGATGGGGCGCGCCGCGGCCCAGGGTTCGGACCTGACGATCGTCACCTCGGACAATCCGCGCACCGAAGACCCGCTGGAGATCATCGGACAGATCGTTCCGGGCATCGAGGCCCTGGGCGTCGAGCGCAGGCAGCCGCAGCAGGTCGGATCGGGCGCGGGAAAGGCGTTCTGCGTGATCGTTGACCGCGCCGAGGCGATCCGCACGGCGGTGGAGTTGGCGCAGGCCGGGGACGTGGTGCTGATCGCGGGCAAGGGGCACGAGGACTACCAGATCGTCGGCCGCGATAAGCGGCATTTCGACGACCGTGAACAGGCGGCCGGAGCATTGGTCGCAGCGGAAGGGCCCAGATGAGATCGAGCTACTTCAACATCGGACTGATCGTCGGCGCCGCCAACGCGCGTCCCGCGATCAAGGGGCGCCGCAAGGAGTTCTCCGGCATCAGCACCGACACGCGCACGCTCAAGCCCGGCGAGCTGTTCGTCGCGCTCAAGGGGCCGAATTTCGACGGACACAAGTTCCTCGACAAGGCGCTCGAGCGCGGCGCCGGCGGACTGATGGTGCATCGCGGCGAGGCCTCGCGGGTCGCGGGCTGCCGCATGCACGTGCTCGAGGTCGACGATACGCTGTACGCCCTGGGCGAGATCGCGCGACAGATCCTGGCCTTGACACGCATCCCGGTGGTGGGAATCACCGGCTCGGTGGGCAAGACCACTTGCAAGGAGATGCTGGCCGCGGTGCTCGAGCAGCATTACGGCCGCGAGGTGCTGCGCACGCGCGGCAACTTCAACAACCTGATCGGCCTGCCGCTGACCGTGTTCAACCTCAAGCCCGACCACCCCGCGGCGGTGCTCGAGATGGGGATGAATCGCGTGGGCGAGATCTCGCGCCTGGCGCAGATCGCCTCGCCCGACATCGGCGTGGTGACCAACATCAGCCCGGTGCACCTTGAGACGCTCAAGACCCTGGCCGCCGTGGCGCGCGCCAAGGGTGAGCTGTTCGACCGCTTCGGCCCGCGCAACACCGCAGTGATCAACCGCGACGATAGGCGGGCGATGCTGCTGGTGCGCGGCCGCGACTTCAAGGTCGTGACCTTCGGTAAGCACCGCGACGCCGACGTACGCGCCACGCAGATCCGCAACCTGGGGTTCGACGGGATTACCGCCAAGCTGCAAATCGGTGGCGAGACACTCGAACTGAGCCTTTCGACCTACGGAGCGCACAGCGTGTACAACGCGTTGGCCGCGGCTGCGGCGGCCCACGTGCTCGGCGCGTCGCCGCTGCTGATCCGCGACAGCCTCGAGGCGTTCAAGCCCCAGGCGATGCGTTCGCGGATCGTCGAGCTGCGGCGCAAGGTACGGCTGATCGACGACACCTACAACGCCAATCCGCGCTCGATGCTCGCCGCCCTGGAAGTGCTGCAGACCCTGGGCGAGAACCGGCGCACCGTGGCCGTGCTCGGCGAGATGCTCGAGCTGGGCAGCCACGCCCGCGCGGCCCATCAGCAGATCGGCGTGGCCGCGGGCCAGCACAAGGTCGACCGGCTGCTGCTGCTGGGCGAGCACGCCAGGGACGCTGCCGACGCCGCAATCCAGGCCGGGATGTCCAAGCGCGCGGTGCGCGTGATCAAAGACCGCGAGGCTGCTGTGCAGTGGCTGGCCGACAACCTCGAGCCCGGCGACGTGGTGCTGGTCAAGGGCAGCCGCGGGATGCGTATGGAACTGATCGTCAGGGGACTGAAGAAGGCGCTGTAATGCTCTACCACCTGCTGACACACTTCATCGACGAGTTCACACCGCTGAACGTGGTGCGCTACATCACCTTCCGCTCGGTGGTCGCGGCGCTGACCGCGATGGCGATCAGCTTCATCTGCGGCCCGCCGATCATCCGTTGGCTGACCAAGCTTGGGATCGGCCAGACCGTGCGCGACGACGGGCCGCAGTCGCACCTGGTCAAGGCCGGCACGCCGACCATGGGCGGCACGCTGATCCTGGTCTCGATCGTGGTGCCCGCGCTGCTGTGGTGCGACCTGACCTGCTACTACACCTGGGCGGTGCTGCTGGTCGTGGCGGGCTACGGCGCGCTGGGATTCATCGACGACTACATCAAGGTCGTACACCACGATCCCAAGGGGGTCTCGCCGCGGCAGAAGCTGGTCTGGCAGGTGGTTTTCGCCCTGGGCGCGGTCGTGCTGGTCTACTCCCAGCCCGACTTCACCACGCAAATCTCGGTGCCGTTTTTCAAGAGCTTCACCCCGGACATCGGACTGATCTACATCCCGTTCGCCGTGCTGGTGATCGTCGCCACGAGCAACGCGGTCAACCTCACCGACGGCCTCGACGGCCTGGCGATCGGCCCGGTGATAACCTGCGCCGGGACATTGGCGCTGATCACCTACGCCGTGGGGCACTACGAGATCGCCAACTATTTGCAGTTCGCGCAGATCAAGGACGCGGGCAACCTCGCGATCGTCTGCTCGGCGATGGTCGGCGCGGGGCTGGGTTTCCTGTGGTTCAACACCTACCCGGCTCAGGTGTTCATGGGCGACGTGGGCTCGCTGAGCCTGGGCGGCGCCCTGGGCACGGTGGCGGTGATCGCCAAGAACGAGCTGCTGCTGACGTTGATGGGCGGGGTGTTCGTAATCGAGACACTGTCGGTGATCGTGCAGGTCGGCAGCTTCAAGCTCACGGGCAAACGAGTGTTCAAGATGGCGCCGATCCACCACCACTTCGAGCTCAAGGGCTGGGCCGAGCCCAAGGTGATTGTGCGCTTCTGGATCATCAGCATCATCCTGGCGCTGATGTCGCTGGCCACGCTCAAGCTGAGGTGACGATGTCGACCCACAGCCTAGCCTCGCAAAGCGTGCTGATCGTCGGGCTGGCCCGTTCCGGGCTGGCAGCGGCGCGGCTCGCTCGGCGACTGGGAGCGCGGGTGCTGCTCAGCGACAGCCGGGGCCCCGAGGCGTTCGCCGGTCGACTCGACGAGTTCGAGGCGCTGGCCGACCGCGTGGAACTCGGCGGTCACCGCGACGAGACCCTGGCCCAGAGCGACCTGATCGTGGTCAGCCCCGGCGTGCCGTTGTCGATCGCTCCGCTGCGACGGGCGCTTGAGCGCGGCCAGCGAGTGATCGGCGAGGTCGAGCTGGCCCTGGGCTGCATCGACCTGCCCTTAATCGCGATTACCGGCACCAACGGCAAGACCACCAGCGCCGCGCTGTGCGCGCACTTGCTGCGCGCCGCGGGTCGGCGCGTGTTCCTCGGCGGTAACATCGGCAACCCGCTCAGCAACCTGGCCCTCGAATTGCTCGAGAGGCGCGGGGAGGCGCCGCGGCTCGCGGTGGTCGAGCTCAGCTCGTTCCAGCTCGAGTCCGCGCCTTCGCTGCACGCCCGCGTGGCGGTTTGGCTCAACCTGGGCGACGACCACCTCGACCGCTACGCGCGGCCCGAGGACTATGCCGCGGCCAAGGCCCGGCTGTTCGCCAACCAGACGTCCGAGGATTGGATCGTAATCCCGGCCGACGATGCGCGTATCGCAGCCCACGCCGCCAAGAGCCCGGCGCGAATAGCGACCTTCGGCCCGGGCGGCGATCTGCGCATGGAGCACGACAGGCTGCGCTGCAATTTGCCCGGACGCGATCAATGTGAGATCGACATAACGTCCTGGCGTCTGCTCGGCGCGCACAACCGGCTCAACCTCGAGGCCGCGGTCGGCTGCGCGCTGTTGGCCGGCGCGGACAGCGAGGCGCTGGCAGCCGGGGTCGCGGATTTCGCTCCGCTGCCGCACCGGCTCGAGCCGGTGGGCGAGATCCGCGGCGTGCGCTTCTACAACGATTCAAAGGCCACCACGCCCGATTCGCTGATCGCCGCCGTGCGCTCGTTCGAGGAGCCGCTGGTGCTGATCGCCGGGGGACGGGGTAAGGGCGCGGACTTCAGCGTGCTGCGCGAGGCCGTGGCCGAACGCGCGCGGGCCGTGCTGTTGATCGGCGAGGCGGCCGACGAACTGCAACACGTGCTGCAGGGCGTGACGCGCCTTGAGCGTTGCGACACGCTGGAGCAGGCCGTGCGGCTCGGGCTGGAGCTGGCCGCACCGGACGCGTCCGTGCTGCTTTCGCCGGCCTGCGCCAGCTTCGACATGTTCGATGACTACGAGCACCGCGGCCGCAGTTTTACCGCAGCGGTGCGTACGCTGGCCGGGGGGGAGGCCTGATGCGCGTCACCCGCGGCACCGATCCGGTGATTCTGCTGTGCGCCCTGGCGCTGCTGGTGGTCGGCGTGGTGATGGTCTACTCGGCGACCTTTGTCTCGGCCGAACTGCGTTTCGGCAGCGAGTTTCATTTTCTCAAGCGCCATTTGGTCTGGGCCGTGCTCAGCCTGGGCGCGTTGCTGGTTGGTCGACACCTGGACTACCACCTGCTGACCAACAACAAGACCGCCTACGGCCTGTTGGCTTTGGCCGCCGTACTGCTGGCGTTGCTGTTCGTGCCCGGAATGTCGGTGGTGGTCAACGGCAGCCGACGCTGGCTCAAGCTCTTCGGATTCACGATCCAGCCGCTGGAAATCGCCAAGGTCGCGTTGCTGGTGTTTCTGGCCTACTCGATCACGGTCAAGCGCGGTCGGATCAGGCGTCTGTCCAACGGCCTGGCGCCGCACCTGCTGATCCCCGGAGTGCTGATGCTACTGGTCTACAAGCAGCCCGACTTCGGCGGCACGGTGCTGCTCTTGGCGCTGGTCTTGGGCATGCTCTTCGTGGGCGGGGCGCGCTACGCGCACCTGGGAGCGCTGACCGTGGTCGGCTCGCTGGGGGCGATGGCGGCGATCAAAGCCGCGCCCTATCGCCTGGCTCGGCTGACCTCGTTTCTCGATCCGTGGAGCGATCCCCAGGGAACGGCCTACCAGCTTTGCAACAGCCTGGTGGCCTTTGGCAAGGGCGGCTGGATCGGAGTCGGGCTGGGGCAGGGCGCGCAAAAGGGATTCTTCGTGCCCGAGCTGCACACCGACTTCATTCTGAGCAACGTGGCCGAAGAGATCGGCCTGCTCGGGGTCGGCGCGCTGCTGGCGATCTACTGCGTGATGGTGCTGCGGATGATCCGCGTCAGCCTGCGCGCCGGGGACGACTACGGCCGCCTACTGGCCTTTAGTGTGGCTCTGTTGTTTGCGTTGCAGGTGCTGATGAACGCCGGTGTGGTGATGGGCATGCTGCCGACCAAGGGGCTGACCCTGCCGCTGGTGAGCTACGGCGGATCGAGCCTGATGTGCAGCATGTTCCTGGTCGGCGTGGTGCTCAACGTGGCCTCGCACCATCGCGAGTACGACGAGCTGACGCCGCGGCCCAACGCGGCGGTCAACTGGAGGGCGCGATGAGGCTGCTGATTGCCGGCGGCGGTACGGGCGGTCACGTGGCCCCGGCGTTGGCCGTGGCGCACGCCTGGGCCGAGCCGCAGTCGGGCGAGGTGCTGTTCGTCGGCGCGCAGGGCGGGCTCGAGGAGCGGATGGTGCCGCCCACGGGCTATCCTCTGGAATTGCTCAAGACCTCGGGAATCAAGGGGCTGGGGCCGCTGTCGCGCTTGCTGGCCCTGGTGCGGATTGTGCCGGCGCTGTGGCGCTCGCTGAAAATCCAGCGCCGCTTCAATCCGTCGGTAGTGCTCGGAGTGGGCGGATACGCCTCGGCTCCGGCGATGCTCGCGGCGTTCATCGGGCGTCGGCCGCGGGTGATCCTCGAGCCCAACTCGATTCCCGGACTGACCAACCGCCTGCTCTCGCGAGTGGCCCAGCGCGCCTGCGTGCACTTCAGCTCTACGGCGCAGCGGCTGGGCGCGATTAAAAGCGTGCACACCGGCAACCCGATCCGGCCCGATATCGCGGCCGCTGCCAAGACGCCCGAAGCGATCGAGGGGCTGCGCAGTCTGCTGGTCTTCGGCGGCAGCCAGGGGGCGCGCACCATCAACCGCGCGGCCTGCGGCGCGCTTGGCTTGCTCGCGGCCGAAGGATTCAAGCCCAACGTCAGGCACCAGGCCGGAGGGCTCGACCTGGAGCAGGTGCGCGCGGATTACCGCGACGCCGGGCTCGAGATCGAGGTCGAGCCGTTTATCGACGATATGGCCGCAGCCTACTCGGCGGCCGATCTGGCGATCTGCCGCGCCGGGGCATCGGCGGTCTCGGAGCTGGCCGCGGTGGGCCTGCCCTCGATTTTGGTGCCCTACCCCTATGCTGCGGACGATCACCAGACCGGCAACGCGCGCGAGCTGGCCCAGTCCGGGGCCGCGATCCTGCTTAGCGACGAGCAGTGCACGGCCCGGCGGCTGGCCGAGCTGATCCGCGAGCTGTCCGCCGATCCGCAGCGGCTGCGCAGCATGTCGCGCGCGGCCCTCGAGCTGGGACGGCCCGACGCGGCGCAGCGGGTGGCCGATGTCTGCCAAGGGCTCGCAAAGGGGGGCGACGATGTTCGGTAGGGCGCGACGGATCCATTTCGTAGGCATCGGCGGCATCGGCATGAGCGGCATTGCCGAGGTGCTGCTCAACCTGGGGTACGAGGTCACCGGCTCGGACATGCGTCGCAGCGACGTTACGCATCGCTTGCAGACCCTGGGCGGCAAGGTCGGCCTGGGTCACGACCCTGAGGCGGTGCGCGGCGCGGACGTGATCGTGATCAGCTCCGCGGTCGGCCCGGACAACCCCGAGGTGCAGGCCGCCCAGCGGCTGGGGATCCCGGTGATCCCGCGCGCGGAGATGCTCGCCGAGCTGATGCGGATGAAGTACGGCGTGGCCGTGGCCGGCACCCACGGCAAGACCACGACCACCAGCATGATCGCCACGGTGCTGCGCTTCGCAGGCCTGGACCCCACGGTGGTCATCGGCGGCAGGCTCGAGTCCATCGGCTCCAACGCGCGGCTGGGTCAGGGGCCGAACCTGGTGGCCGAGGCTGACGAGAGCGACGGCAGCTTCATACTGCTCAGCCCGACGGTGGCCGTGGTGACCAACATCGACCGCGAGCATATGAACCACTACCGCGACCTGGATCAGCTGCTGGAGACCTTCGTCGGGTTCATTAACAAGGTGCCGTTTTACGGCCAGGCGATCCTCTGCGTGGACAGCCCGCTGGTGCGCAAGATTCTGCCGCAGGTCAAGAAGCGCTACGCCACCTACGCGGTGAACGAGCCGGCCGATCTGACGGCCGTGGACATCGAGATCAAGGAGCACAACACGACCTTTGAGGTGCACGACGCCGAGCGCGGCAGGCTGGGCCGGGTGCGGCTGGGCATGCCCGGCAAACACCACGTGGCCAACGCCCTGGCCACGCTGGCCGTGGCCGCGGAGCTCAACGTGCCGTTCGAGGCGGCGTCCGAGGGGCTGCGCGACTTCGGCGGGGTCGGACGACGTTTCGACATTCGCGGCGAGGCCGCGGGCATAACGATCGTGGACGACTACGCCCACCACCCCGCGGAGATCAGCGGCACACTCGAAGCCGCGGCCGAGGGGTACGGTCGGCCGATCCGCGCGCTGTTCCAGCCGCACCGCTACTCGCGGGTGGCCGACCTGCTCGACGAGTTCGCCCAGGCCTTTGACGCGGCCGCAACCGTGGTGGTGATGCCGATCTACGCCGCGGGCGAGCAGCCGCTGGAGGGGATCAGCGCCGACGCTTTGGCCCGACGACTGCGCGAGCACGGCCACCCCGACGTGTTGGTGGCCGACGATCACAGCCACGCTGTGGAGCTGATGGTCGGCCGGGCCGGACGCGGCGACGTGTTGTTCACCCTCGGCGCGGGAGACGTGACCAAGCTTGCCGACATCCTGCTGGACAGCCTGCGCCGCCGTGAGGAGGGTCGATGAGCGAACAGCTGGCAAAACTGCTTGCCAGGCGGCTGGGCGAGCGCTTCAAGCGCAACGAGCTGCTGTCGGATTACACCACCTTTGGCGTGGGCGGTCCGGCCTGGGGACTGGTCGAACCGGACGACGAGGACGAGTTGGCTTTTGTGCTGCGTGCTGCGGCCGAGGCCGGGATGGAGCTACAGGTTCTCGGCGCCTGTTCCAACGTGCTGGTGGCGGACAGCGGCCTGCCGGCGTTGGCAGTGCTGATCCGCGAGCGCATGGGCGCGATCGAGCTCGAGTCGCAATCAGACAGGGGCGTGCTGTTGCGCGTGGACGCGGGGTGTTCGGTCAGGCGGCTGACCGAGCTGTGCCTGGAGCACGGTTGGACCGGATTTGAGTTCGCCGCCGGAATTCCGGGCAACCTCGGTGGGGCGCTACGGATGAACGCGGGCACGCGCGACGGCGAGATCTACGACTTGGTGCGCGAACTGCGGCTGATGAACGCCGAGGGCAGTGCGCAATGGCTGGCGCGCGAAGAGGTCGACTTCTCCTACCGCGCGGTCGAGCTGCCCGCGGGAGCGGTGATCCTCTCCTGCCGTATGGAGTTGCAAAAGGGCGAGCGCCAAGACGTGGCGCGCAAAGTCGAGGCGATGCTCGCCTGGCGCGCCGAGCATCATCCGCAGTACCTACCTTGCGCGGGCTCGGTGTTTCGCAACCCGCCGGGCGAGCACGCGGCGCGGCTGATCGAGACCGCGGGCTGCAAGGGGCTGCGGGTCGGCGGTGCGCAGGTCAGCGAGCATCACGCCAATTTTATCGTCAACGATAAAAACGGTAGCGCCAACGACATCTACGAGCTGATCGGGCTGGTCAGGCAGCGCGTGCGTCAGAGCTTCGGTCTGACCCTCGAGTGCGAGGTCAAGCTGTTGGGAGATTTCGCATGAGCGGCAAACGGGTCGGGGTATTGCTCGGCGGTCCCAGCAGCGAACGGGAGGTCTCGTTCAACACCGGCGCTGCGGTGTGCGATGCGCTGCAGCGCAAGGGCTACGAGGTGGTGCGCATCGATGTGGGACGCGACCTGGCGTTGCAGCTTGAGCGCCACGGCGTGGAGCTGGTCTACAACGCGCTGCATGGCAAATGGGGCGAGGACGGCTGCGTCCAGGGCCTGCTCGAGCTGATGCGCATCCCCTACACCGGCTCGGGCGTGACCGCCAGCGCCGTGGCGATGGATAAGGTGATCAGCAAACGGCTGTTCCAGGCCGCGGACTTGCCCGTGCCGCAGTGGGCGCTGATCGAGCCCGGGTCGGCCGAGGAAGTGTCCCTCGATGACCTGCCGTTGGAGCTGCCGCTGGTGGTCAAGCCGACCACCGAGGGCTCGTCAATGGGGATCTCGATCGTGCGCGAGGCTGGGCAGCTCAAAGCGGCGCTGGAGGAGGCGTTGCGCTTTGATCGAAGGGTGATCCTCGAGCGCTACATCAAGGGACGCGAGATCAACGTCGGCGTGCTCGACGGCGAGGCCCTGGGCACGGTCGAGGTGCGGCCCAAGCTTGAGTTCTACAACTACGAGGCCAAGTACACCCAGGGCATGACCGACTACCTCTGTCCGGCACCGATCGAGCCCGAGCGCGAACTCGAGGCGCTGGACCTGGCGCGGCGCGCGCATACGGCGCTGGGTTGCGCCGGCGGCACGCGGGTCGACTTGATCCTTGATGGGAACAACGGCTGGTGGCTGCTCGAGGTCAACACGCTGCCGGGACTGACCCAGACCAGCCTGCTGCCCAAGATCGCGCGGGCCGCGGGCATCGAGTTCGACGACCTGGTCGAGCGCATCCTGCTCGGCGCGGGTCTGAAAGTGGGGAGCTAAACGCGTGTTCGATTTCCGCGAACACAAGCGCAGACAACTGCGGGCCAAGCGCGCCAAATTCCGGCTGCGCTCCCGGGTACGCGGTCTGCTGCGCGACCTGCACGAGGGCTTCTGGCCGTTTATGCGTAAGGCGGTGCCCACGGTGCTGATCTTGGCGCTGGTCGGCTGGGCCGGCCTGGCCGCGGCCACCGGCGAACTGTTCCGCGTGCGCGACGTCAGGATCAGCGGCCTGCGTCACGTGCCGCGCACGGAGGTGATCGGACTGCTGGGGCTAAGTGCTGATCAGCACCTGTTCGACGTCGACCTACAGGAACTGCGCGAACGGCTGCAACGCAATCACTGGATTGAGGATGCGCGCGTGGCGCGCGAGCTGCCCGACCGGCTGATCGTCGACGTTGTCGAGCAACAGGTGCTCGCCGTAGCGCGGATGGAACAGGACTATTACGTCAATCCGCAGGGGATGTTGTTCAAGGAGGTCGAGCCCGGGGAGAGCCATGACTTCATCCTGATCAGCGGCCTGCGCGAGGCGGACTTTGCCGCAAACCAGAGCGAGGCGCTGTTCAGCCTGGCCGAGGCGGTCGAGCTGATTCGCGTGGCCCAGCTCAGCGATGAAAGCGAGCTGTCGGACTTGAGCGAGGTGCATTACGACCCAGTGCGCGGGTTGTCGATGGTCACTCTGGACCACGGCATCTGGATCGAGATGGGTCGCGGCGGATTCGCTGAAAAGCTCGAGCGGCTCGAGGCGCTTCACGCGGCCCTGGGATCGCGGGCAGCGCGACTAAGCTGGACCGACGTCTCAGTGCCCCAGCGGGCGTTCATCAGGCTGAAAACAACGGGGGGGAGAAGATGAGGCGAGGCGACGAAATCCTCGTCGGGCTGGACATCGGCACGACCAAGGTCTGCACGGTCGTTGGCCAGCTCGTGGACAACGAAGGGGATTCCTCTCGGCCGCGAATCGAGATCGTCGGCATCGGCACCACCCCGAGCAGGGGATTGCGCAAGGGCGTGGTGATCAACATCGAGAGCACGGTGGCCTCGATCCGCAAGGCGGTCGAGGAGGCCGAACTGATGGCCGGCTGCGACATCGTCAGCGTGTTCGTCGGCATCGCCGGCGGTCACATCCGCGGGTTCAACAGCCACGGCGTGATCGCGATCCGCGACAAGGAAGTCCATGCGCGCGACGTCGGGCGGGTAATCGAGGCGGCCAAGGCCGTGGCGATTCCGATGGACCGCGAGGTGATTCACGTGATCCCCAACGGGTTCAAGGTCGACCAGCAGGACGGCGTGAACGACCCGGTGGGCATGCGTGGCGTGCGGCTGGAGGTCAATTGCCACATCGTCACCGGCGCCGTGGCCTCGGCGGCCAACATCATCAAGTGCTGCAACCAGACCGGGCTGAACGTGATGGACATCGTGCTCGAGCCGCTGGCCAGTTCCTACGGCGTGCTCGACGAGGAGGAGAAGGAATTGGGCGTGGCGCTGCTCGACATCGGCGGCGGGACCTCGGACCTGGCGGTGTTTATCGGCGGCACGCTGCGGCACTCGGCGGTGCTGGCACTGGGCGGAGCGCACATTACCAACGACATCGCCCTGGGGCTGCGCACGCCGGCGCAACCCTCGGCCGAGGAGCTGAAGATCCGCTACGGCTGCGCCACCACCAAGCTGGTCAACTCCAAGGAGGCGGTGGAGGTGCCGACCGTGGGCGGCCGCAAACCGCGCGTGGTCTCGCGCCAGATCCTGTGCGAGATCATCGAGCAGCGTGTGGAGGAGATCTTCCTGCTGGTGCAGCGCGAGCTGGAGAAGGTCGGCCTGACCGAGCGCGTTCCGGCGGGAATGGTTCTCACCGGCGGAGCCTCGAACATGCCCGGGATGATCGAGGTCGCCGAGGGGATCTTCAACTGCCCGGTGCGCGTGGGCAAGCCGATCAACGTCGGCGGGCTGACCGACGTGGTCAACGGCCCGCAGTTCGCCACGGCCGTGGGGCTGGTGGCCTACGGAATCGACGCCGAAGAGGGGGCCAAGTTTCGTATTCGCGACCGTCAAACGTTCGACGGGGTGTGGTCGCGGATGCGTGAGTGGATCAAGGATTTCATTAGTTGACAAACGGGTCGCGCCGACCCGTTGAAAAGCGTTTGGAGGCATAGGGATGTTTAACTTCGTCGAGCAAGTCTCGGACAAGCAAAAGGCGACGATCAAGGTGGTCGGCGTCGGGGGCGGCGGCGGCAACGCCGTCAACACGATGGTCAGCGCCGGAATGGCGGGCGTGCGCTTTATCGCCACGAACACCGACCAGCAGGCGCTGCTCAGTTCGCGGGCCGAACAGACGGTTCAGCTCGGCAGCGGCCTGGGGGCTGGGGGCAATCCCGAGGTCGGATGCGAGGCTGCGATCAACAGCCGTGACGAGCTGGTCAAGGCGCTGGAGGACACCGACATGGTGTTCATCACCGCCGGGATGGGCGGCGGCACGGGCACGGGCGCGGCGCCGATCATCGCCGAGCTGGCGCGCGAGACCGATGCGCTGACCGTGGCGGTGGTCACCAAGCCGTTCCTGTTCGAGGGCTCGCGTCGGATGCGGCAGGCCGAGGAGGGGATCGACAAGCTTCGACAGTACGTCGATACGCTGATCACGATCCCCAACCAAAAGCTGATCAACCTCGCGGGCAAGGACATGACGATGCTCGACGCGTTCAAGCGCGCCGACGAGATCCTGCTCCAGGCCGTCCAGTCGATCTCCGATTTGATCGTCGTTCCCGGCGTGATCAACCTCGACCTGGCCGACGTGCGCACGATCATGCGCGGCATGGGACTGGCGCTGATGGGGACCGGCGTGGCCTCGGGCTCGACCCGCGCCATCGACGCGGCCCAGGCCGCGATCAGCTCGCCGCTGCTGGAAAACATCGCCATCGACGGCGCCAAGGGCGTGCTGATCAACGTCACCGGCGGACACGACCTGACCCTGGCCGAGGTCAGCGAAGCCTCGGAGATGATTCAGGAGGCCGCGGATCCGGGTGCCAACATCATCTTCGGCGCGGTGATCGACGAGCGGATGCAGGATCAGATGCGCATCACGGTGATCGCCACCGGCTTTGATCAGGTCGAGCAGCTCGAACAGACCCAGGAGCAAGTGACGTACCTGAGCAACGCGCTGTCGCGCCGCGAGCGGTTGAAATTTCAGCGCCGGCCCGAGGAGCCCGAGGTCCAGCGGCCCGAGGTGATCGAGCAGGCTTACGTACCGCAGTCCAAGGTCGCGGTTAGCACCCCGGTTCGGCCCAGCGCCAGGCCGCGCGCTGATGAGGATGAGTACGACATTCCGACGTTCATCAGGCGCAAGGCCGACTGACGAACGATGGACTCCAAACGCGTTCTTTTTAAATCAGCCTCCTAGCGGGAGTTCTATTCCCGCTTTTATTCCTCACTTGGTAAGGGTCCGTCCCTGGGGGCGCAATTTCAGGGGCGGACCCCTCCTTCCTTTTTGAAGCAGGGGCACGCAATCGGCGCTTCAATGGCCGCAATCTTGCGCTATAATTCATATTTCCAAGATAATCCGAGCCCTTGTTCGAGGCTTTAACTATTGCGCGGATGCTGTTAGCCTATTCACGCGCTCCATAATCGAATAACGAGGCAAAAAAGGAAATTACCATGAGTGGAAAGACCCATTTGCTTATCCTTGTGCTTTCGACGTTATGTATCGCGCTGATGGCCGGCGGAGTATCGGCCCAGAGTGCAGGCTTTCTGCGGCTGGACGAGGGCAGCCCTCAAGTCGATCCCAGCGTCTCGGTGCTATCGCACAATGCTTATGAGACCGTGATCGAGATCCAGGTTCCCGGCGTCTACGCCAGCCATGTGGACGTGGGCGGACCGCTGTTCACCTGGCTTAATATCCCCGGTGAGGGCATGACCCAGCAGATCGGCTGGCCCGAGTTGCCGCTGATCCGCGAGATGGTCGCCATTCCGGCCGGCAGCGGCGTGCAGGTCGAGGTGCTCGAGGTCGAACAGAACGTGATCGAGGGCATCCTGCCCTTCCCGTTCCAGACCCCGACCACCGACGATCAGACGCCCGTGGACTTCGACTTCGAGCCCGCTGGCTACAGTCTGCCCGAGCTCTATCCGGCCGAGCTGGTCAGCCTCTCCGAGCCCTCGATCCTGCGCGACCTGCGCGTGGTCACTCTGAGCTTCGCGCCGCTACGCTACGACGCGACCAGCGACTCGATGCAGGTAACGACCTCGGTAACCGTGCGGCTCTCCTACGAGGGGATTGACGAGCGTTCGGCACTGCGCTTCGAGCCCAGCGCGGTCGACTCCAAGTGGGCCCGCACCTATCGCTCGTTGGTGATCAACTACGAACAGATGGAACTGACCGAGATCGACGAATCGCGGAACAAGGCCGGCATCGACTACCTGATCATCGCCGAGCCCGCCTACCTCGACAACGCTACGGCGCTGGTCGACCTGTGGACCGCCCAGGGACTAAGCGTCAGCGCCGTTGACACCAGCGCCACCGGCACCACGGACACCGCGATCAAGGCCTACATCCAGGCCGAATACGACAGCGCCACTCCGGCCGATCTGGACTACGTGCTGCTGCTGGGCGACATCGACAGCGGCGAGATCCCCTGGCACTTGGTCCCCTCCAGCGAGTTCGGCTGCGGATATTACTCTGGCTGCCCGGGCGATACCTGGTACTCGCGGCTGGCCGGCGCCGACCCCTACGCCGACGTGGGTCTGGGACGTATCTCCGCGGCCTCCGAGGACGAGGTCGACTGGGCGATCGACAAGATCGAGAACTTCGTCAACCAGGCCGCTCCCGGCGAGTGGCGTTCCAAGACCGTGTTGATGGCGCACAAGCAGAGCGCTCCGGGCAAGTACGTCGAGTGCTCCGAGCAGATCCGCACCTACGCCTACACCGAGTGGCCGCCGGTGTTCCAGACCGCCTACGGCCACATCAGCGGCGTGACCAACGCCACGATCACCGCCGCGGTCGAAGAGGGCCGGGCTCTGATCAACTATCGCGGCCACGGCTCGGAGACCGAATGGTGGTCGTGGGACGTGCCCGGCGAGAGCTACGACAACGACGACGTCCTGGCCCTGACCAACGGCGCGCTGACTCCGGTGATCTACTCCATCGCCTGCCTGAACATGATGCTCTCCGAATCGAGCAAGGTCTTTGGCGAGGCTTGGGTGCTGCAGGACCAGGGCGCGGTCTCGTTCCTGGGCAGCACGCTGTCGAGCTACACCGTTCCCAACCACGACTACGACAAGTACCTCTACCGCGCGACCTGGGAGAAGGGAATCACCGAGATCGGCTACGTGCACAACGACGCGCTGGCCGAGCTGATCACGCAGTACGGCGAGACCTCGACCTACGGCCGCAACTTCCACATCTATCTGTGGCAGGGCGATCCGGCGATCGAGCTGCCCCTGGCCCCCGGTCCGGCTAATCTTGCAGGTGCCGGTACTCCGGCCGGAGATATCGTGCTGACCTGGTTCGACCAGTCGGCCGATGAGGACGGCTTCGAGGTCGAGCGTCGCGCCGCCGGTTCCAAGGACGCCTGGGCGGTGATCGGCACCGCTGCCGCCGACAGCCTGACCTACACCGACTCCGGCATGGACGAGGCCGCGGCCTACGAGTATCGCGTGCGCGCGACCAAGGGAGCCCTCTACAGCCAGTACTCCGACGTGGTCGTGGCCGGTACTCCGCCGCTGGCGCCGGACGGCTTGGCCGCCGTGGCGCAGTCCGACACCGAAATCGCACTGAGCTGGAACGACAATTCCAACGGCGAGGACGGCTATCACGTCTGGCGTAAGCTTGAGGGCGAGACCGACTTCACCGAGGTCGGCGCCACTGCGGCCGACGCCACCGAGTACGTCGACGCCACTCTTACCGAGTGCAACTGCGCCACCTACAAGGTTACGGCTTTCACCGTGGTGATGGACTCCGAGGCGACCAGCGAGGTCGAGGCGACCACCACTCCGGCGGCGCCGACCAACCTGGCGGCGGCTGGGGGCGATTCATCGATCGCCCTGACCTGGGAGGACAATTCCACGGCCGAGGGCGGCTATGTGATCGAGCGCTCGCTGGACTCCGATGAGGACTTCGAGGAGTTGACGCAGGTGGCGGCCGACGCCACGGGATACAGCGACGCGGGCCTGTCAGCGGGCCATTACTTCTATCGCGTTTACGCCACCAGCGACGACGCCGGCGACTCTGACTACTCCAACACCGGCGACGCCACGATCGCGGGCGGAGGCGGCGACGACGATGACGACGACGACGCCTGTGGAGGCTGCGCCCTGTAAATAATCGAACAACCGCAAACCAAGGGCCGCCCAGCCGGGCGGCCCTTTTTAATTAAAGGTGCTTTTTCCGGAGCTCGCGCAACTTTGCGGTAATGTATAATCATTTAATGGACATCCGATCTGTTTTGGAAAGCTGTGCGATATTCTCGGAGCTTAGGTCCGAGGAGCTTGACGAGTTGGCCTTGATTTGCCACACAGAGCAGGTCAAACCACAGACTCTATTGTTCTCTGAGGGTGAGCACTGCAACCGTTTTTACGTGTTGGCCGACGGGGTAGTGAAAATCTATCGCGTGAATGCCCAGGGGCGCGAACAGATTCTGCACTTGGTCCATCCACGGCAGAGCTTTGCCGAGGCCGCTATTTTCACTGACCGAATTTTCCCTGCTTCGGCCATGACCCTCGTGCACTGCGAGCTGATCGCGGTGGCGGCTGAACCGTTTCGGCAGATGCTCGAGCACAGCCCGCAGACCACCTTCCGTTTTATCGGCGCACTGGCCAAATGGCTGCGCACGATGGTCGACTTAGTGGACGACCTTTCACTTAAGGACGTTAAGACCAGGCTTGCGGTCTACCTGCTGCGCGAGTCCCGGTTACACAAGATCAAACTCAAGCCCGGAGCAGTGATTCCCCTGGGCATGACCAAGGGGCAGCTCGCCCAACGTCTGGGAACGGTCAACGAGGTAATTTCGCGTGCCCTGTACAGCCTGCAAGCCCTAGGGGCCCTGGAGGTTGGAAGACACGAGGTGGTCGTGCTCGACGTGAACGAGCTCGAACGGGCTGCATCCGGCGACTAGCCAATCCTCGGCCTCCAAGTCTTTTTATATTTATTTGACCTTAATCAAAGCCCTTTGCGTATACAGCGCCTAGCCTGGGGCTGTAACCGTGTGGAGGGATGTTATGTACAAGCGACCGATCATTGTAATTGATCAGGACAAGTGCACGGGCTGCGGGCTGTGCGTTACAGCATGCGCCGAGGGCGCGCTGGCGATCGTGGATGGCAAGGCCAAGGTGGTCAACGAGATCTTCTGCGACGGACTGGGAGCTTGCATCGGCGATTGCCCGGAGGGCGCGCTGACAATCGAGGAACGCGAGGCCCCGCAGTTCGACCCGCAGGCCGTGGAGAGCAATCAGCGTAAGCCTGCGGCAGCATCCCATTTCAACTGCCCCGGATCACAGGTCAAACAGCGCAATTTACAAACCCAACATCCTGATGAATCCGGCGGTCGGATATGCTCGCGCCTGTCCCAGTGGCCGGTGCAGCTCAGGCTGCTGCCGCCTGATGCCGTGTTTTTTAACAATGCCGACCTGTTGGTCACTGCGGACTGCGTGCCGTTTGCGTATGCTGAGTATCATCGTGATTTTCTCGACGGCGCGGCGGTTGCCGTGGGCTGCCCCAAGCTCGACGACTTGGCGGCCTACGAGGAAAAGCTCGAGCGGATTTTCATTTCCAACCGCGTGCGTTCGGTGACCGTGCTGCAAATGGAGGTACCGTGCTGCAGTGGCTTGGCCCACGCCGTACGCACAGCGTTGGATCGCGCGGGCAGCGACTTGCCGTTGCGCGTGGTGACCGTGGGGCTCGACGGCACGCTGCTCGAGGACAGCGTTGTCCCGGCGTCCACACCCGCGGAGCGAAGCTGCTGCGGATGAGGTGTCCGGGACGCGATTTGCGACAGCTGAGCTCCAGCATTCATGTCTGTGCCGCGTGCGGTGCAAAGGTCGAGCTGTTCTCGGATGAGCCGAGCCTGCGGTGCCATCACTGCGGAGAGCTGGTTCAGGGGCGTGCGGCGCAGGATTGCAGCGGTTGGTGCGCTGCGGCCGACAGATGCAAAGCGCCGGACAAAGTTAATTCAGATAGTGGGAACGATCGTTAAAAGAAAAGGGGATTAGCGATGAGCATGTTCTGTTACCAATGCGAGCAGACAGCCAAGGGCCAAGGTTGCACCGTGGCCGGAGTCTGCGGCAAGGATGCGGATACCGCGGCGTTGCAAGATCTGTTGGTCCACGGCCTGAAGGGTTTGTCGATGTATGCCCACCGGGCGCGTAAGCTCGGGTCGAGCGATCCGGAGCTGGACCGCTTTACTCAACAGGCGCTGTTCAGCACGATCACCAACGTCAACTTTGATCCACAGCGCCTGGCCGGACTGCTCGATCAGCTGGAGGAGAACAGAGGCCGGGCGCGCTCGATGTACCTCGAAGCATGCCGGGCCCAGGGCATCGATCCCGAGCAATTGAACGGCCCGGCCGCAATCGAGCTTGGCGGCAACAATGCCCAGCGGATCGCACACGCAGCCTCGATCAACATCGCGCGACGCGCCGAGCGTTTGGGGGACGACCTGACCGGCCTGCAAGAGCTTCTGACCTATGGGCTCAAAGGCATGGCAGCCTACGCGGATCACGCCTGCATCCTGGGGCATGAGGATGCGCGGGTCTACGAGTTCGTCCACCGGGCGCTGGACTACTTGGCAGGCCAAGAGCAGTCGGTCGATCAACTGCTTGCGCTCAACCTGGAATGCGGCGAGGTCAACCTGCTGGCCATGGAGTTACTCGACGCGGCCAACACCGGGGCCTACGGAGATCCCGAGCCGACGTCCGTCAGGATCACGCCGGTCAAAGGCAAGGCGATTCTGGTCAGCGGCCACGACCTCAAGGACCTCGACGCGTTGCTCCAACAGACCGCAGGAGCGGGGATCAACGTTTACACCCATGGCGAGATGCTGCCGACCAACGGCTATCCGGGGCTCAAGCGGCATGCGCACCTGATCGGCAACTACGGCGGCGCTTGGCAGGATCAGCAGCGCGAGTTCGAACAGTTCCCCGGCCCGATCCTGATGACCACCAATTGTATCCAGAAGCCCAAACCAAGCTATTTCGATCGGATCTTTACTTGCGGGCTTGTGGCATGGCCCGAGGTAAGACATATCGCGGATCGCGATTTCAGCCCGCTGATCCAAGCAGCATTGGCAGCCCAGGGATTTAGCGAGGATCAGCCTGAAAAGCGGATCATGGTCGGCTTTGGCCACGCCGCTCTGCTCGGAGCGGCGGATAAGGTGATCGAGGCGGTCAAATCCGGCGCACTGCGGCATATCTTTCTGATCGGCGGGTGCGACGGAGCCAAGAGCGGCCGTAATTACTATACCCAGCTGGCTCAGGCCGTGCCGAAGGACTGCCTGATAATGACGTTGGCTTGCGGCAAGTTCCGCTTTAACAAGCTCGAGTTCGGCGAGATCGATGGCTTGCCGCGGCTGCTCGACGTGGGACAGTGCAACGACGCTTACTCGGCGGTAAAGGTCGCCTCAGCCCTGGCCGAGGCCTTTGATACCGACGTTAACGGGTTGCCGCTGTCCTTGGTGCTCTCATGGTACGAGCAAAAGGCGGTTTGCATCCTGCTTAGTCTGCTGCATCTGGGGATCAAAGGGATCAGGCTCGGGCCGACCCTTCCGGCGTTCGTCACGCCCGGCGTGTTCAAGGTGTTGCAGGACAAGTTCGGGATCATGCCGATCGGCGATCCCCACGACGATCTGAGCCGGATGCTCGAGCATGAATAATCCAGGCTAAGTGATTTAACCTGGCCCGCCTAATCCACATCGCATGCTCGGTAGTACGGTGCCTTCCGGGCTTCAATTGACAGGAATCGGCTTTGCAATGACAATGTGG